>JBAZRS010000005.1:3329-30077 GCA_041662825.1 Victivallales bacterium
AGGAGACTCTCGCTTCCGGAGACAGCGCGAAAATAGACGCCGAAATAGATAAGGCATGGAAGAGTCCCGAAGCTCTCCTGCCCGAAAAGGAAACACTGGATTATCTTGTAGCAGCTTGGAGCAGTGCGGTGGATAAGGCGGAAAACTCAGCAGCGACCGAAGCGGCATTGGGTAGATCGGCGGATTTTGCTGTCCAGGACGTGCATAGTATCACCTATTGGAAATACAGGAGCGGTCCGCTCGAAGATGCATTAAGCAAACGCCATTCATACAAGGAACTGATTGAACTCGGCAGGAAAAGTCTCCAGTCGGACAGCCCCGTGATCTCCCTGGCATATTTTTCCGCGGCCATAAAGGCAGTCTCCTCTTCGAACTCCAAAACGAGCATACGCGTGGGTTCAGATGAATGGTTGGAAATCCAGAAACTCTTCTGTGAATCCATTGTCGGAACCGCGGCGCTGGCCGAGGACGGAAAACTCCGCTGGCTCCCCCCGGACGACAATTTTGAGAACAAGGTGGAGATACTCCTTCAGCTTGCAGTGCAGTATTCAAAAGAGGCCGCAAGGAATGACAGGGGCGCCAAATCTCCGGAGATAAAATACGCTGTCGCCATCAGGGCATGGGATGAACTTTTCAGGCTTTACCGCAACAAGCTTCAGAGGCTGCTCCGCACAGGGCAGTCGCACAGGATCATAAGTTATTGTGATGAAAGGCTGTATGACCCCTCGTATGTCTCTTTTCTTGGAAACTGTTTCGGTCCGGAAAAGGTGCTCATGGCGTTGCCTGAGAAACTGAGGAATGAACTGGAAAAGACGGCGAAAACTCCAAATGACAAGTTGATTGCGGTCACGGAAATTATAAGGACGAAAAAGTATTCACCTCAGTTCACCGGGAAGGAGGAGTTCCTGAAGGCCAGCCTGCATGCCAAATACGAAACGGCGACCAAGGCGCTCACTGAGGGCAAATATCCTGAGGCATTCATGTATTCACGCGAGATATTGAGGGAATATCCGGACTGCGAGGAGGCCGCAGGGATAAGGAAACAAATCGCGGCAAGGATCGACGATGCCGGAAAGAGCAAGGATTTCAATGCAATATATTATCTGGCGTCTTTCCTTATCGGTGAGATGAAAAACAAGGATCTATCCGCAGAGCTTGGTCGGAAACTTGCCGAATGCCTGGATGGGGCAGCCGAATCATACAGGGAGAAATCCTCCATGAAAAGAGCTTTCATGCTGAGCCTGATGTCGGATGTACTCTCAGGAACCGACAAAGGTGACAGCGCACGCGATGAGGCTATGAAGATCGGGTTTGACGCCGTGAAGCGGCTGCCGTTTAAAAACCATGAAAAGCCGGCTCTCGTGCTTCCGTCCACACTGAAGGGCTGTTCAATTGAGGCCATAAGGAACTCGACGCCGTATCATCTCATGGCATTCTACGACGGGCCTGAGAAATTTTTCGTGAGGCTGAACCCGTACAGCCGGGGCTCGCTCGCGATTCTGGACGGCGAATATGAGATCGCAGTCATAGTCACCAGCGACAGCGTTATTCCGTACAGGACGAAATTCAAATATGAAAATGAGTTTCTCCTGCAGAGATACTTCATATCCGAAGAGGGACGCGGCAAATCTGAAGAATATCCGGACGATTTCATGGGCAAGTTCAGCATACTGCGAGTCCCGAAGGAATTGGAAAACGTAACCGTTGAACCTGAAGCCGGTCTAATTTCCAAGAGCCGGGCACCGCAAGGGGCGCACTGAAGCCGCAGTTGTTTTTCTGAGCTTTGATTTGATGTTTCAGAGTTTTCCCTTTATTATGGGGACTGCTTGTTCTTAAAGTCCTGAGATGCAGGTAATGTTAATCGGAATAAAACAGGAGGATGCCGTATGTCTGCCCGAGGTGTTTTTGATGAATTCCTTAGATTGCCGGAATATGCGGTGCCTGACCGTGCGGAAATTGTCCGGGGTATTCCTCCCTACACCAGGCAGACGGTCTTGAATCTTGACGGGCAGGGGGAATTCCCCGCATACATCCGCGGTGTCGGGGGCGAGGATACATTCGGACTCGGCTATGGAGGCAATCAGACGGTGCCTCTGACGCACCACAATGCGTCAATGCCATGAAAGAACCGACTGTCAGAAATGTTGCTGTTTCCGAATCTGTTTTCAAAAAGGCTCCGGAAATATTCTCGGATGCCGGGAAGTCCGGTCTGCGTTGTTTCTGCGCCCCGGCTCCTGAGAAGGAGCTCTCGGAATTTGTTAGGGAAAATAAAATATCACATGTGATTGTCGGCACTGCCAAATATTGCGGTCTGCTCTACGATGTCCTGCCTGCGGGAGGGGTGATCGCACGTTTCGGCGTCGGATATGACAACATCGACCGTGTCCGGGCAGCGGGGTGCGGACAGTATTGCACCAATACGCCTGATTGCCTCGAGGGAACTGTCGCCGAACATGCCTTGTGCCTGATATTGGCGGCAGCGCGTCGGATAACCGGGCAAGACCGGGCGCTGCATGCCGGACAATGGACTCCTTTAACCGGAAGCAGTCTTTCCGGGAAGACGCTTGTCATAGTGGGTTGCGGAAGAATTGGCAGACGCGTTGCGATTGCCGCATCATGTGGACTGGCCATGCGTGTTGTAGGCGTCGCTCCGCGCCATTCCGGAAATCCAAAACTTCCGGACGGGGAAGTTTTCTGCAGGATTGTGAGAGACTTTAGTGAAGTCGCGGGGGATGCGGACTTTGTCTCCCTGCATCTTCCGGCGAAACCGGAGCTTGCCCGTTATTTTAACGCAGCCCGTTTTGCATTGATGAAAAGAGGGGTTGTCCTGATAAACACCGCAAGGGGTATGCTCATAGACGAGTCCGCCATGTATGATGCGCTGGTTTCAGGCCATATTGCGTCTGCGGCTCTTGATGTTTTTGAAAATGAACCTTATCGTCCGGTTCATCCGGACAAAGACCTGCGCAACCTGGAAAATGTCATAATGACACCGCACATTGGCAGCAACACATTCGAGACAAACATTGCAATGGCGAAGCGTGCGCTCAGGAACATTGCAGCAGCTGAAGCGGGCGATTTCTCGGCGATGGACAGGGTCTGAATTCTCCAGAAGGCATACAATTGCGGGACTGGGGGGACGTGGCATTGTCTCTTAAGTCAGCTGATCTCCAAGCCAGAGCATGATTACATCGACTATGTATTTTTCCTCGTCATCGCCCAGGGGTTTCCCCTTGGGGATCGAATGCCATTTGTGCAGGCAGTTCCGGCAGCAGGTCGCAGTCGCGTGCTGGGCTACGAAAACCGGATGGTTCCGGAAAGGGGTCTGCTTGCCGTCGTTTTCGGGAAAAGTGGGGGAGATCCGTTTCCTTATAAAATCTTCGGCGTGGCTCCGGATCGTCTCCAGACCCTTTTCACGGAGATATCCCATGTCCTTTTTCCCGAGACGGAATTTGGCGCGGAAAGGCGATCTCAGCAGCCGCGATTTCAGTTCATGCCATTCAAATTCATTCATGATGTTATTTCCTGGCTGAGGCTTAAAACAGCTCCGGTTGTTTGTCGTTGCTTTTATCATTTTCAAACGAGCGCTTAGTCTGAGACTTGGTTTGGGGCGTCGGTGATTCTTCGGCCGGATATGTGATCTGTGTGCCGTGCACTTTGGCGAAAGGGGTGAGTTTGTGAACCTGGCGGCTTGTTGGGCTCATAATGTGTCCGGTGCAAATTCCGCGGGACAATAATGCGTCGGCGATCAATGAACGGTGGCAGCGCCACGGCACGGCTTCAGCACACATCAGGGCGATTCGTTCCTTCTTGGCCAAAGCTATCAGGTCTTCAAGATTCCTCCCGAACTCAGCTGTCTGCATGTAATCGGCAAATCCGCGGAAAGATGCGTTTTTCCATCCCTGGTTTGGCGAACTGGCAATCGCGTGCCGTAAACCGCCGAGCCCCGGCATGTGAACATATCCAATTCCGTTTTCTTCCAGAGATTCAGGAACTGTGTCTTTGTTGAACTGCGGATTGAACCTTGAGCGCGGGACAGTGCGCACATCCACGATGCAGGTTATGCCGTGCGCCTTGAGAAGACTGATGAAATCGCCGATACTGCGGGTTGAATGCCCTATTGTCAGCACCGTGGGAGGTTCGTCTTCAGGTTTCAGTTTTTTGAAGGATGACATCGGAGACCTTTGCTATTCGTTTTCCTGTCTCACTTCCACAGCAGGGAGAACGTCCCCGGCAATTGTGACCGAAGCTGCCTAAATAATAATGCATGTTTATACCCAATGCAATTATGTGCAGGTATTCGGTATGGCCGGCTCAGGAAGGTTTGTCGCCAGTTATTAATCGTCTCGAAATAGAATAGAGACCCCAACGGGTTTATCCCGTTGGTGAATAAGATTGGGAGGCTAGGCGGCGCTCGCCATAGCCTCCCAATCTTATTCACCAACGACGCAAGGTCGGTGGGGTCTAAACAAGTATGAGACGATTAGTATTTGATCTGCCGGGCTTGGGGCTGGTCGGAGTCAGTTGTCAGGATGCGGAAATCCTGTTCGCTGTGTGTCTGGGTTGAAACTGGCAGGTCGGTAAGGATGAGTGTGCTGCCCGGGGCGATGATGCTGCGTACATTTTCTAGAAACTTCGAGGGGATCCTGGTTTGAGCCGCCAGTGCTTTCACGTCCGGCGGCTCTCCGCCGCCTATGCTGGTGATGGCGAGCCAGTCACGCGCCTCCTTGGAATCCACAACAGTGTCAAGTGCGGAGTAGACATGGCTGCCGCAGGTTTCGACCTTCTTGTCCAATACAAAGGCTGCACGCCCAATCTGCACGCCGTTGCGGTAAACATAGGCGAGTGAGTCTGAGAGGCTGAAAATGACGGACACTGCGCCTTCCGGGGATTTTTCCGGCTGCCACTCGAAGCCGCCCAGAGGCAAACGCCTTGAAGGCGCTTCGCCGGTTGTGCCGCTGAGCAGAAAACCCGGGCTTGCCGTCTTGCCGGGCGCGTACTTCTGATCAGTAACGATGACGGTTGTCCCGTGCCTGGTCACCGAGTATAATTTCTCGGCAAAAGCCTCCGACAAGCGCACGCAGCCGTGAGAAGCCGGATAACCTGGAAGTTTTCCCGCGTGCATCGCTATGCCGTCCCACGTGAGCCGTTGCATGTGCGGCATCTTGGCGCCCTTGTAGATGGTGGACTCATAATCCTCCCGCTTCTGGAGGATTGTGAAGATACCTGTAGGTGTCGGATGCCCTTCGGTGCCGGTGCTGACGGTTGCGCGCCCTATGCGTACGCCGTTTCGGTAGACATACATCTCCTGATCCGGGATGCTCACGATGACTACGACCGGACCGCTGGGTGATATCTCCGGAATCCAGACGTAGTCGCCAGGTTTCATTTCCGGGGGCAGCGGTTCGATTTCACGGCCTTTGGTGAACCCGTTTTCTCCGGTAACCGGGAGGATAAGCCCCAAACACATAATGGCAATCAATATTGTTTTCATAGCTCGCACCGAGTTAGAGCCTGTTTGTCCTTCTGCAAATTATCTTCACTTCGAAATTCGATTGTTCGCATGTGGAGTGCTGAAGCTTGCTTCAGCCTTTGTTAGCGGAGCTTGCTCCGCGTCGTAATCAGACAAGCAAGCTTGTCTGAAGAAAGGCGGTAGCGAGCTACCGCAGTCCAAGGGCAGGCCTAAATGCCTGACTAAAATAAAACACAAGAATTAAAAGTTGCGGCGCTTTGGCCGCCTAATTTGGAAAATTCAGCTGGACTTTGAGCACGTCGCTCAGGTTATTCGGGATGCGCTTCGGGCTTTCAGTTCGCCTTGACGGCGGCGGCAATCAATTCGGAAGCGCTTTTCACACCGAGCTTGTTCATCAGACGGGTGCGGTAAGTGTAGACGCTTGACAGTTCAAGTTTCAAGTTTTCTGCTATTTCCGAACAGGATTTGCCTTCACCGGTCAGCTTGAGAACTTCTTTTTCCCGCTGACTGAGACCCTCGGATTTCCCGTTATCAATGGGCTTCCCATTATATTTCACCTGATTGAATAATATTTTTCCGACATGCTCGCTAATATAATAATTGCCTTTTCCGGCCGCAATCACAGCTTCCACCAGTTCTTCTATGCTCCCGCCTTTGAGGACATATCCGAGCGCACCGCATTTGAAGCATTCGGCAATATCTTCCTGATTGGCGGAACCCGTGAAAATCACAGTTTTTACGCTTGAGCCTCTTTTCTTCAACTCTTTGAGGAAATCAATGCCGTTTTCGTTTTCCAATCGGAGATCAAGCACTAAAACATCAGGTTTCAATTGTACAAGTTCATCCAGACAGCTCTTTGCAGCGGTTGATTCTCCTGCAAGGGAAATCTTGGGATAACCCTTGAAAACCTCCTTAAGCGCGTCAAGAAGAGAACGGTGATCATCAATCAGATATACGGAAATTGGCATTATTCAGCTCCTGAAAAATATTGTTCAAAATTAGTTCCATATTATTGAAATGTCAAAAAATACTGTCATAAATCACTTTTTCTTTCCGGAATTGAGAAATTACTACATAAATAGTTGATATATTTGTCTGCAGTGCCCTTTTCAATTGAGCTTGCGTGTAGTATAATCTACTACAAGTTGACAGATTTACTACATGGGGAAAATATGCTCGGGAAGTTCTATGACAGATTTTTCAGCAGAAATAAAAGGAGTCCGCTTCTTCTTGTTTTCCTTACGTCCATGGTTTTCTCCATCTTCTCCGCCTCACCTCTCAAGGCTGAAGTTTTCGTTTACAAGTGGACGCTGACCGGAACCGAATATTACGCTCCTTCAGCTAGCAGCCCGACGACACTTTACACTAAGAGCCAGCTTGGATATCTTGCATTTCAATACGATACAACATCTCAAGTTTTCTCCAATGAAAAACTGGTGACATACTGGTTGTCTCCCATTGACAAGCTGAAATACTACACCTATGAGGATTTCCTTTTCGGGATAGCGGATTTCCAGAAAATACAGACGACCGCCTCAGGGAAAACTTCCGAAACCCTGACGATCTCCGCTTTCTGGGGCGGAATGCTCGGGGAGTGCTATTCCGGGAAGACAAGTCTGATTACTGCGCTCAGACTTGGCACTCCCTCTGCAATCCAGATGGCGACAGTTCTCAAGGGATGGTCCTCGTGGGACAAGACATTCACGAACGGTTCGACATCCCAGGGCGGCGGAACCGTAAACCTCAGCATTGACTACACCTGGACCGCCTACGCAAATCAAAATCACCTTGACCCGGTGCAGGTTTCCACACTGATAATTGCACAAATCGGGAAATTAGGCTATAACCGTCAGGGACTGCCATGCGTCGTGAGCACTCCGGCTGACAGCGAAGTCGACATAAACGGCGGAACAATTGACGGCACCGTCATCGGCGGACAGAATCCGGTGGACGGAACTTTCGGTGACCTCGTAGTTCATTCGGACAGTACTGGTTTCAATTCGGTCATTCAAACATCTCAGTCATTGACTGGTGACACTGTTTTTGTGCTGCCACCTGACAACGGAAGTGCCGGACAGGTTCTGACCACAGATGGCAGCGGGATTCTTTCATGGACAAGCAAAAACGCATCCGAAAGCACGACCGCCTCAAACATAGGTACATCGGGTTTCGGCGTCTTTGATAATAAAACCGGATATGACCTGCAGTTCAGAAATATCGCGGCCGCCTCAAATAAAGTCACAGTAGCTTTGAACTCCGCCAATATAAGCGTGGACATCGATGAGACGAAAATAAATCCGGCGAATCTTTCAGTCAATGCCCTCAGCCGCAACAACCAGACCGGAACTCAGTCGGCATCGACCATATCCGACTTCCAGGCTGCGGTCATGCAGAACCCGAACATCCACCTCAACAATACCGCCGCCGTGGTGGCGCCAAGCTCAAATGACGATTCCTCCAAGGGATATTCAGCAGCTTCGGTATGGGTTGACCAAAGTGCAATGACTGTTTACACATGCTCCGATGCTACGGTCGGCGCCGCAGTCTGGCTTCAGACTTCACAAAGTCCGAACAACTATCTCGTCGCCTCGAATAATCTCGGCGACCTGGCGAATGCAAACATCGCAAGGACAAATATCGGACTCGGAAACGTCCAGAATACGCTCAATAAGCTTGACGCGACAATTCCGCCGGCCAAAAACAATGATTCGAGTGCCGGCTATTCTGTCGGAAGCAGATGGATAGACACGGCGCACGGACGGAATTATACCTGCATAGCCGCCGATGTCGGCGCCGCCGTCTGGCAGCTCAATACCGCAAATCTTTCACCGGGAAGCGTCAGCTCTGGCGGAAATTATGTCAACACAAACAATTCATTATGGAGTTCAAGATGAAAAGATGCACAATGATTACAAAATTGATAAAAATAGAAAAGGAGAAATGAAGATGAAATTGAAACAGGGAATGAACACGGTAAAGGCGCTGCTGGCTGCATTCGTATTTGCTTCGGCATTCGTCGCATTCGCCGGGCCGGGCACAGTCGTCTATTCAGGCAAACTGCTCGATTCCGCAGGAAACATCGTAAACGGAACACTCGACATGACGCTCAGCGTCTATAATGTAGACAGCGGGGGAACCGCACTTTATGTTGATCGGAATACGGCCGCCCTTGGAAAAGCGGTCACTGTCGCGGACGGGCTTTATTCAGTCGTTATCGGCGATGACGCAGGCGGCGGCGGGACTTATCCCACTCTCAAGGAGGCGCTTGAGGCGTCCAGCAACTGCTACATTGAAATTAGCATCGGAGGAACAGCGCTCACACCGCGCGAAAAATTCCAGGCGGTTCCATATGCAATTTCATCCCTCTCGTCCGGTTCAAGCGGAGCGAATGCAACTCGCGCACTCGACAACCTGGAGAATGTCGCGGTAAACACCGCCATACTGCCTGACGCTGACGGGACGATAGATTTCGGTTCAATCACTAACAGATGGAAAGACGTGCTCATCAGCGGCAGCCTCAGCGACGGCACGAAAACAACAACCGTTGCGAACATCGCAACCCTGGACGGAAGTCAGGCGCTCACTAACAAGACAATAGACCCGGCAAGCAATCCCCTGACACTGGCCAATGGCAGTGTCCTCATCGGAAACGCGTCAGGGCGCGCTGTCGCCAATGCCATTACAGGAGATATCTCCATTGACAACACCGGACTGGCCGCGATTCTGCCGAACACAGTCGTCCTCGGCACCGATACCGTCGGGAATTATGTCGGAACAGTCGCAGCCGCCGCATCAGGCGCAACCACGGTTACCGGCGCAGCAGGCGAAGGCACTGCGGCAACGGTCGCAGTAAATGTTGACAATTCCTCTATCGCAATTTCCGGGAACAACCTCCAGATCAAGGACGGCGGCGTAAGTTCCGCGAAAATCGCAGACGGCACAATCGTGGACGGTGACATCGCCGATGCCACAATCTCCAATGCGAAACTCGCAAACAGCAGTGTAACTGTCACGCCCGGAGCCGGACTCAAGAATGGCGGCGCGGTAGCACTCGGTTCAAGCGTTACGGTTGATGTAGATAACGGAGACGGTATTCAGATTGCATCGAACAAAGTGGCGGTTGACGCCACAGTTGTCAGAACAGCAGGCGACCAGTCAGTGGCAGGTGTCAAAACCTTCTCAGCAATCCCCGTCCTTCCCGGAAGCAACCCCCTTTCCGCAAATGACGCCGTAAGAAAAGCCTATGTTGACAATCTCGTGAACGGGCTTTCATGGAAAAGCGCAGTACGCGCCGCAAGCGCAGGGGCGGATCTGACACTCAGCGGAACGCAGACGGTTGACAATGTCGCCCTTGTCGCAGGCGACAGGATACTCGTCAAAGACCAGGGTACCGCTTCTCAAAACGGAATATATGTTGTCGATGCCGGAGCATGGACGAGAGCTCTCGACATGGATATAGCTGCAGAAGTCAAAGGTGCGGCAGTGTTCGTGACTGACGGACTTGTCAATCAGGGCAAGGCGTGGGCCTGCAATGTCAGCGGTGCTGTTACGCTTGGCACTACGGATATTGCTTTTGTTCAGTTCGCCAGCCCGGGCGTTTACACGGCAGGCAGCGGATTGACTCTCACAGGACTTGAATTCAAGGTTGATGTCGACGACAGCACCATCGGATTCAGCGGGAACAAGCTTCAGCTCAAGGCTGGCGGAATAACCGCATCTCAAATAGCGAACAATACAATCACTACCGCGCAGATCGCAGCTAACGCCATTGTGCTCGGAACGCAGACCAGCGGCAACTATGTCGCGACAGTCGCAGGAAACAGCATAATCACAGCAACAGGTTCCGGTGCAGGTGCGGCAGTCACACTCGACCTCGCCAACGCTTCCGTCACAAGTGCGAAAATCGCAAACAGTACCATCGTCGACGCCAATGTCAGCGCCACTGCGGCGATTGCCGACACAAAACTCGCGCAGATTGCAACTGCCGGCAAGGTTGCAGGCTCCGCTGTTCAGCTCAATGCAGCGGGCGGACTGGAAAACTCAACAGGGCTCCAGGTGAAATTGGCGACCGGATCAGGCCTCACTGCTGGTGCAAGCGGTGTGAGGATAACAATATGCAATAAGACAGATGCAAGCGTTCCCCCTACCGTGAACAACGATGTCAATGATACAGCCGCTCCTAACGGTATCGGTTATGCCGTTGGAAGTATCTGGGTTGATACTGTCGCCCAAAAGCAATATGCCTGTGTTAAAAGCACCGACACCGCGGCTGTATGGTCTCTCCTGAATCCGCTTGCAGCGGCGCCCCAGACGAGTGCTTCCTACAGCAACCGCTCGACAAGCCCATGGGTGTCGAAGTGATTTCATAAGCGAGGAGGGGTTGGAGAACAACCCCCTCTTTGCATCTTGGATTATTTTGCATAGTTTACAGTTGAGTCGCCTCAGGCGGATTGCATAAAGACAACAAGACCCCGCAGGGTGGCGGTATAATTTAAGTCTAAGGAATTTCAAAACGGAACGCCGGCATGCTTAATTTAACGTTAAGGAATTTCAAAGTTATCGATATTCTAAATTCAGTTTTTTGCGAATTGCGAAATTCGCACTTGGAGTGCGGCAATTTATTGCCGCCTTTAACTGCGGAATTTATTCCGTCCCGGAAGTAAGGTAATTTCGCGAAATGAATTTCGCGAAACAAGGCGGTAACAAGTTCCCGCACTCCAAGGATGCTTCGCATCAAGAAAAAAAGTTGCGGTCTCTGGCCGCCTAATTTTACGTATAGGAAATTGTATTTTTGGATCGCTGGCATCCTGCCGGCATCTTAAGAGCCACCAAGTTGGTGGCGTTCCGTAAAAGTCCCGGCAAAGCCGGTTAAATCCATATGTTGACCCTCCGGACAGGAATGTCCGGGTTACTTAAAATTGAAAAGCGATGGTGTGAAATGAAAAATGGTATTGCGTTTTTATTCTCAAGTTTAGTGGCGTTAATTCTGGCTTTCTGTTTTTCGTTTTCATCTTTAGCCGCTCCGGGCACCATCCTGTATTCGGGAAAACTTCTGGACGCCGCCGGAAACATAGTCAACGGCAATGTCGATATGACGCTCACAGTCTACACACTGGCGACAGGTGGAACCGCATTGTATGTCGACCGCAACACAGCCGCACTCGGAAATCCGGTCACGGTCACGGACGGAATATATTCGGTGATTGTCGGCGATGACAGTTCCGGCGGGGGAACTTACGACAATCTTCCGCAGGCCCTGGCCTTTAGCGATTCTCTTTACGTCCAGATTACAATCGGTGTCGGGGGAGATCTTTCACCGAGGGAAAAACTCCAGGCGGTTCCCTACGCCGTAAATTCCGGCAGTTCAGACGCGACGAATGCGTCCCGTGAACTGACCAACCTTCGGAACGTCGCCGTAAACACCGCGATTTTACCGGCGGCGGACGCCTCTACAGCCTTCGGTTCAGCCGCAAAAAGATGGACGGATGTCTATCTGAGCGGCAGCCTCAGCAACGGCAGCAGCACGACAACAGTTGCGAACATCGCAACCCTGGCCGGAACTCAGGCGTTATCAAACAAGACAATCACTGCGTCCACCATAGATCCGGGGAGCAATTCAGTGACCTTGTCGAATGGAAAAATCCTCATCGGGAACGCCTCCAATGCCGCCGCCGCCCAAAGCCTTTCGGGGGATGTCACAGTCACCAACACCGGAGTCGCCACTATTCAGGCGAACTCTGTTGCACTAGGAACCGATACCACCGGTAATTATGTCGCCACAGTCGCTGATGCGGGAAACGGGGCGATAACAGTTGCAGGCTCCGGTTCGGAAACCGCCGCTGTCACATTGGATCTGGCCGCCAATTCGGTGACCACGGTGAAAATCCTGGACAACAATGTGACGCTCTCGAAGCTCGAGCACAGCCAGGCTGGAAACCAGCTGCTTACTACCGACGGGACGAATAATCCGCAGTGGTCAGCAAATCTTCCTGTCGCCTCACTTCCGACAGGCGGGGCATGGACGCTGAGTTCAAATCTGAATATTGACAGCGACGCATTCGTGATAGACCAGGCTAACAATCGGGTTGGAATCGGGAACAATGCGCCGACAGCGGCACTCCACCTGAAGGCGGGCACAGCCTCGGCAAATACCGCACCGCTCAAACTTACAAGCGGAACCAGTCTGACAACTCCGGAAGCGGGTGCTGTCGAATACGACGGTACAAACCTATATCTTACGAACAGTGCATTAAGCAGAAAAACCGTCGCGCTTGCGAATGAAGTGGCATTTGATCCGAGAACATTCTCCTATTTCTTCGATGATTTTGAAACAGCGACAACTACCGGAATTGTCTGGACGGCAGCGAATACTGGTACGGGTGCGGACGAGACCGTTGCCACTGTCGACCCCGCCGATAATGCACAGGGCGTTGTCACATTCAGCACTGGAACAAAAGCGAACGGAATCGCATGTTTGTGCAAGTCGGCAACAGGTTTTATTCTCGGAAAAGGCGAATTTACATTTGAGGCAAGGGTCGAAGTGGCGTCGCTTTCCACATTGGCGCAGGAATTCGCTTTTGCCGTAGGACTTCACGACGCCACGGCTAGTGATGCCGTTGACGGCGTCTATTTTCTTTATGACAGAACTGTGTCGACCAACTGGCAATGCGTCACTTCAAGCAACAGCACTAGGACGACAACAGATTCTGGTGTGGCTGTAACTGGAGCCGCCTGGGTGAGGCTCAAGGCAATTGTAAATCCCGCCGGGACTTCCGTGACCTATTTCATCAACGACACGAGTGTCGCGACAATTACAACAAATATTCCAATCGCCGCCGGAAGAGTCACCGGCCCCAGAATACTTCTCCTCAAATCCGCAGGTACGACGGCAAGAACGGCCAATGTGGACTACTGGTATCACCAGATAAGATTCGCGGCAGCGCGATAGTCCAAATCGCATCAATCTGAATCGGAACTGTCGTCATCTCCGTTTGTATCAGATGTTTTATCTCCTTCAACTGGTTCCGCGTAGATGTTCAGGGCGATTTTCCTGAATGCATTCAGCAGGAAATCGCCGCTTCCGAAGTTTTCGCTTTTGGCGGTGACCTTGCCGTCGGCTATTTTTGCAAGATTCGCAGTCAGGCGTTCATCGTTGTTGAAGAAAAGCCTGATGTCGTTCGCATTCCTCTTCGCCACCTGCGCGCCTTCTCCGGAAACACTGATGTTCTTCACTCGTTCCAGCGGTATTGTCAGGGAGGCGAATTCGGTGTCGAACGTGATCTGTCCGTCATTGATGCTTTTCAGTTTGCCCGTCACCTTGTCATCGTTGCTGAAAAGAATGTTGTCGGTCTTGGATTCTTCGGCGTCTGCGGTCGCGTTGGGCAGCCTGCCGTCCCATTTGGAAACGACCAGGTTCCTGATTTTAAGCGGCGCCAGGGAATTGCCGTTGAAGAACGACATCATTGTGCCCTTGCCGCAGAATTCGCCGTGGGAATCAATCATCTGCTGCATCATTGCACCGTTGACAATTATTGTGAAGGATCTTTGTTTCTTGTTCACGAGGATTACAAAATGAGTCTGTCTTTTTTCTGTCAGTTTGCGGGATTCGCCCTGTCCGATGTTATTGCTCCCTTCGTTTCTGGAGAAACGCTGCACATAGATGTAGTTGGAGGAGATGTTGATGATGTATGAATTGCCCTGGTGCCTTGCAAGCTGCTCGGAGTAGAGGAAAATATTGACATTGGAATTAGGGGCGAAAGACATGTCGAACTCGATTTTAGCCATGTCGGGAAGCTTCATGTCTCGGCCGGCCGAAGTGTTGCCGGGGATTACAAGCGTTTTGTTGACCACCTCGGCCTTTCTTCCGTCCCTCTGGTTTTCAAGGGTCCACTCCTTTATGTCGTTAGGCCCTTCGTATATCCCGGTTGAAACCGTTGACGGAATGATTTCCTTGAGCATCTTCCTTGCAAGCTTGAGCTCTCCGGCGTACCAGGTTTTGACGATGAGGTTCTGGGAGTCAAGCTTGACAATGCTCCCCTTGATTATGTCGCCGTTGGTAAGCCTTATGTTTGCGGTGCCAGCCGGGGGATTGGGGTGTTTTCCCGAAAGGGAGATTTCGCGGAGGTTGGCGTATTTGAATTCTATGGGCTTTTCGGCGTCGGGATGACTCCACAGCAGGCATTTGTCCGGCAGCAGGGAGATGAGTTTCCCGCTTATCGTGTCCCGGCCTGCGAAGCGGAGTATGTCGTATTGCCCGCCGTCAGTTGTTGCCGCGGCTTCCGCAGCTTCCGCCATGGCCGTCTTGCCCGCAGGCTGCGGCAGGGGCGGGGGCAGGGGGATGTCGGCTTTGAGTGTGAGTGGTATAAGTGAGAAAAACAGCAGTAAAGCTGCGCTTCCGGTAAGATGATTTTTCATTGATGACCTTGTTGTTCTGTTTATTTGGATGCCAATAATTTGAACGTCCAACATTCAACATTCAACTTTGAACATCGAATTTGAAATGCAAATAACAGTTTCAAAGATGCCGGGTGTTCCGATGTCAAATGCGCAAAGTGGTAGAGTTAATGAAGTAGAATCCAAATTTAAACTGGTCGAAATCGACCCCTTTGAACTTTATTAAGTCCAATGAAACCCAAACCCAATAATCCATTCATCCAGCAATCCAATCATCCAAATCTTGCTCACCGCTCGTAAATCGGGAGATACCGGTAGTTCAAAGCCATCGAGAGCAGGGCGGCGGCTGTTGTGAAAGCAGGTCCCTGGTTGCTGTTCCATGAGCCGTTATCGCTCTGGGTCGATTTGAGTTTCTTCACGTTCACTTCATTCCATATCTCCCACGGCTGCATGCCGGCGTGGAAAAACGCCTGGGCCGCATAATAGAGCCCGTAATGATAATATTGGCCGCCAGTGTCGTCAGCATTGTGGGTGCTGAGGAAAGTTATTGCATTTTTATAGATCCCGGAGTCCTTTTTCTTCGCAAGTGCAAACACAAGGGCGCCGATCGCGGTTCTCGGATAATTAGGGGAATCTTTTCCGGAGTATCCGAAGCCCCCGTCCTTAGTGAGGCAGGACTCGTAAAAACTTAGGGCTTTCTTAATGGCTTCATCGGGAACCGGGATTCCGGCATTCGCAGCTGCGAAGAGGGCGACTAGGACAGAGCCGCTCACGGTCGTATCGGCATCATGGCTTTCCGGCCCGTAGCGCCAGGCGCCCTTCGGGTTCCTGTTTTGCGAGCTCAGGATCAGGTCGACGGCTTTTTTCAGGGCCGGTCCGATCCTGTCGTCGTTGACAGTCCCGTAGGCTTCGGCGAGGGCGAGGGTTGCGAACCCGTGGTTGTACATGGAATCCCCGATATAGCCGTTGGTCTTGTTTGCGGAATTCAATATCACATTTATCCCGAGTTTTATGTTGGCGCTGTACTTTCCAGAATTCGGATCGTCGCCGTGGGCGAGCATTGCAATCACGCACAATCCTATTACTCCGGGGGCGTTTCCGTACTGCCCCTGGAACTGTCCTGTGCTGTTCTGCGATTTCTGGAGATAACTGAGCCCTTTCAGGTAGATGCCTTCAAGTTCGGGTGGAATGGATTCCGGATTGCCTATGAAAAGCTTCTGGGAATAAAGCGGCAGAGAGACAACTGAGGAAATCGCGAGAATTAAAATCAGTTTTAAAAGCGTGTTCATTTTGTATCTTTCAGTTTTCCGTTTCCTCTTCTGCGAATTGCGAAATTCGCATATGGCCTGTCCACCATAGCATCCCAGCGACGGCGGAAGTGCGGTAATTTATTACCGCTTTTAATGACGGAATTTATTCCGTCCCGTAAAATGCCGCGAAATAAATTTCGCGAAACAAGGCGGTAATAAATTACCGCACTCCATGTGATTCGTCAGCCAGGCTGACGAATCAATAAATCCCACAACTGAAGTTTACCCGCCGTTGGCGGCGCCATAGGTTTACGCGCCTCAGGCGTGCGACCAGGGTTGTGAAATCCAACATTTTCAAACTTCCGAACTTCCGAACTTCCAAACTTTAGAACTACTTCCTTTTCCTGTCAATTTCATTTACCCGTTTGAAATATGATTCGATCGCATCCCTGTATTCCTCCGGAAGCGCCTGTGCGCTTTTCCCGGATGTCCTGTCGGGCTTCTTTTCATCCACCCCGCCCTTGTAGTTTGCACCCTTGACTCCGCTGTTGGCCGCATCGCTGTGAATCGAGCCTTTAAAGCCCTTCCCCCGGGGTTGCAGCATCATTTTCATGAACATTGACATCGCCCCGTCGGAGCCTTCCGATATTTCCGAATCCTGCATCAACGAATCTGACAGAATCTCGATGACTTCCGTTTCCGCGCCCAGTGTTTCCTGGTCGGTCTGAGGCTTGAAAAGCATGGCGCCCGCATCCGTCATGGCTTTTTCAGCCGTGTTCATTATTGAATTCAGCTTCGGGAAGGCAGGGGCCATATCCTTTATTTTTTTCAGTTCCTGCCTCATCCCCATCTGTTTCTCCGAAAGTTTGACAGCCTTGTCGGAGTAGTCGGACATCTTCTCCTTGTTTTCCTCGAGGCTTCTTGTGTGATCCCGCAGTTCCTGTTCCTGCTGTATGAGCCTCAGCAGTCCGATCACTAACTCAGGATCGATCGGCTGCATCTCCCCGTCCGCCGCGGAACTGGACGATTTTTTGTTGTCCTTCTGCTCTAGGCTTTCTGCCCAGCTGTTGAACTTGGCGGCCATTTCCTTGGCGGCTTTCATGCCCTGGGCTGTCTGGTTCCTGCCGATTACACCAGCCAGATCGGCAAGTTTCTTCTGAATCTGCTCCTTGTCCATTTCATCGGCGACCTCCTGATATTTCCTTATATGCGTCCTGGAGAAGAATCCGAGCATGTCGTCCTGGATGTCCTTGGCGGATTTCCTCACCTGTTCCTGTTTTGTTTTCAGCGCGTTGATTTCATTTTTGATTTTCTCGGGAAGCGCATTCTGGTCCATGCCGATGGCGGTCTTCATTACGGCGGCAAGTTTTTCCGAGATCGCATTTTCATTGCCGGACTCTTTTTTCAGCCTGCCGACAAAATTCTCCATGGTAAGGCTGTTCAGGGAATCATCCATGTCCTTCATGAGTTCCTTCAGTTTAGCGAGGAGCTTCTGCTGTTCCTCGACAGCATTTGCCATCTCCTGTGCGCGGTTTTTCCCGTTCTTGGCCCGCGCAAGGGAATTTTCAACATCCTTCATGTCTGTCTGTGATACTTCCGACGCGGTCTTCAGAATTTTCGCCCATTCCGCAAGAGTCTTGGCGGGGAACTCCTTGTTTCGCAGCGCCTCTGCAACCAGTTTAGAAATCTTTTCAGCCTCCTTTTCGAGATCTTCCGCATTTGATTTCTCTGAATTCTCCTGTTCAGCTATTTTTTCCGTCGTCTCCTCGTTTTTCATTTCCTGTTCGGTCAGCTTGCCTATATCCCTGTTCTTTTCAAGATTCTCCTCTTCGCGCCATACCACATCCTCGAGCTTGGCCATTATCGACTCAAGCCCCTGCTGTATGAGGGATGCGTGCTCCTGCTGGCTTAAAACATATATTTTATACTGGCGCGAAAGCGCTGTCTGCCTATTCGGGAAATAGTCGTTTGCCGTGGACTGCAGTGTGACAATAGTCTGTTCCGGTATGTTCATCTGGCGCGGGCAGAACATGAATTCGGATTCCAGCTTTGTCTTGTCCGGTGCTCCCTTTGCAAGGCTCAAGCTTCCGTTCTTTAAAATCTTCTTCTCATTTTTCGGGTCTGCCGCCGAATAAACCATGCCGAGATCGGAAACTCCGTAATCGTCCTCCGCAGCCGCCTGTATTGTCAGTGTCTCGTATGGGAGGATGGCGGAGAAGGGGGAAAGTTTCGGAAACTCGGTGACAGGTTCCCGATCCTTGTCGACCGTCACGGAATATTCAAACGGGTGAAGCGGTCCGAGACCGTAGATGTCCGTCCACAGGATGCGGTTTTTCCCGACAGGTTCGGCCTTGAACATTCCGGTGCTGAAATTGTTCCCGCAAATCTTAAGGGATTTTCGGGCTGTCCCGTCAATCAGGATTTGCGCCGACTTCAGGCCCCTGTTGATCTTACCCTCGATGCTGTAACTGCCGCCTTCGAGTATGGAAAATGACTTGCCCGATATTTTCGTCCTGAGCTCGTCTCTTCCAGTGTATTCCGGAAGTTTCACGGCGGCTTCAAGATTGATAAGTACAGGACGGTGGACCGGTATGATTTTTACGGTTTTCCTGAAATCTCCCGACCATATTTTCAGGACAGCCGGTTTTGTCTGCCCCGATATTTTCAGTTTCGCCGCTCCTTTGACGAACGCAGTTTTTCCCGGGAGTTCCAGCCCGGCTTTGAATTTCACGTGCGAAGGCTTGAAAACAGAGGATTCGTCCAGGCGGCATCCGATTTCAAATTCTTCTCCGTGCGGCACGGTCATTTTCTGCGGGATGCCTGTTATTTTCACATAGGTGAAGCGTTCAAGCGGGGAAAGGGGCATGATCCATCTGAGAAAGGAACTGCTGAAGGCGGGCCTGGTAAATATGAAAAGATCCATCAGGATGATTATCGCCGCCAGCGAGCATGCCAGGAAACGCTTCAGCGTTTTCCTGTCGATGGCTTCGCAGAAATCCATTGACCCGGCCTTTTCCGCAATGTTCGATATGGCGGCCGAGCATAATTCTTCGGATGTGTTTTGTGAAAGATCCTTGTTTTCGGCGAGTTCAACAACTCCCAGCAGGCTGTCGCCGAGCTTCTGGTGGTGCTTCTGTACGAGTATCGAGAGGTTCTTGAAGTCGCGCCGTTCCCTGAAGATATGGTGGACAGTGTAATATATGAAAATTAAAAATGGTATCAATCCTGCAATAAATAATGCAAATCTCAAAATCACAGGCGTGTCCCATACCCTGTCGGAAATGTATAGGGCGGTAAAGGAGCTTGCGGCAATGCAGAAGACGGCCAGAAGAGCGGTGGCGCTTTCCACCGCGCGCAGCTTTTTCTGGAATTCCCTGAGCTGCGAGTTCAGCGAATCCGGTAATTTTAAGTTATGCATCATTTGAACCTTAACCTTCTTTTCCGAGCCATATCATGTACATCCGGTTATCCTGCCTATTCTGATTTCCAAATACAAGATCTCAGCCCTCAAATCAATCCCGTCAGTTTTCTTCCTGTCCAGTAAACGGATATCAGGAGCAGGATTGCAAGCCCCCACCACCACTGGCACCAGAGGAGATAGCGCTTTTCAATGTCGACATATTTCGGCAGAGCCATTATCTTTGAGATGACTTTGGCCGCATCGGCCGGACTTGCCATCTCGCCGCCTGTCATCTGTGCAATCTCGCCCAGGACGTTCCAGTTTGCGGGTTCTCCGATATTCTCGCGGCTCTCGCGTGAAACCGCGATTTCAGTCTTGAGGCTGATCCCGTTTTTCTCGCATTCCGTGTGAAGCGTATAGGAGCCGCTCCTGTCGGGTGTGAACTCCCCTTTGTATGCGCCCCAGCCGCCCTTTTCAGGAAACAGTTTCAGGCGCTGGAGCGATTTTCCCTCCCTGTCCTTCACATTCACAATGATCTCGGCATTCTCAACCGGCATCCCCGTCCTGTCATGGAGAGACGCGTTGAGGAAAACAGCCTGAGAGGCCCTCGGGTTTTCAGGAGTGTAGAAAAGCCTTATGCCCTCATCGTGGGCGAGATGCCTCTTGTGCGCCATCCATCTGACAACCTGTCCCCAGAACCTGTAATGGTACTTGTCCTCGACTCCCTTGCGCCAGCGCCATGCGCTGTCGGTTCCCATGAACAGGACATTCCCGTTCCCGTATTCCTTTATGACAAGGAGAGGCATTCTGCCGCCGCCCGATTTCAGGCCTGAATGCACGGCCAGGATGCTTGATCCGGTCTTTGCCGAGAGCACCGGGGCGTTCCAGAAGAAACCCGGCAGTTCGCGCCAGAGATATGAGTTCTGGAGGGCGTTGTCGGCGAGCATTGTCAGGAAATGATCCTTGCCGAGGGAGGTGAGCGCAAGCTTAGACTCCACGGGGCTCGATATCCCCGCAGGGCTGCTTTTGTCGAATTCCACGGGAAGAAGCTCGGCGAGGGGGCTGTCAGAAAGGCTGAGCTCCTTGCCCCTGATTCCGGGAAGAAAGACGAGGCCGCTGCCCTGATATTTCACCAGTCCCCTGATAAGTTCTGCGTTTTCAGCGGATAGATGGTCCTGCGATATCCCCACATCGCCCAGGAAGATGACATCATATTTCGAGAGCTCGTTTTTTTCGGGGAACTTGTCGAGATAGTTTTTCCCGGCGCCCGTTCCGATTCCCGGAAGGAAGAGGATCGTATTTAGTTCCACTCCCGGATCCCGCATTATGGCGTTCCGCAGATAGCGGTATTCCCATCTTGGCAGGCTGTCAACGATCAGTACTTTCAGGTTTTCCTTCCGCACGGCAATGTCAAAGGTCTGCCTGTTGTTGTCCTTGCTCATCTCATCATTCTCATCCGGGATTGCGAGCGTCAGTTTGAATTTGCCCTCCTTCTTGGGCTCCCATATCATGGAATCGGTGAACGATGAATCCGCGGGAAGCGTTATTTCCTTTTCAGATTCCAGGCCGCCTTCCGAAGACAGCTTTATCCTTGTCCTCACTTCCCTGGGCAGACGGTTCACGGCCTGGAACGGTATCGATATTTTCTCGCCGACAAGGCAGAACGACGGGGCTTTTATGTTCCTCAGCGCAATGTCCGGCAGATATGATTTTCCTCCGAGAACGATTGAGTATACGGGAACCTGCCTGTTTCTCAGTTTGACTGCGGCGCCCACCGGAGACGAACCCTTGTTCCAGTTACCGTCGCTCATCAGGATTACCGCCCTGAGGTTCTTTGCCGAGGCCACCCCCTTTGTCAGGGCTTCGGCGATATCGGTCCCCTCTATTTCATTGGTGGCAGTGCTCTTGTCCGGACTTTCCGGCGCACTGAAGCCGTGAACCGAAACCTTGAATTTATTTTCAACGGGAGCATAGAATTTGTCCGCAAGGAGTTTTTCGGCGGCTGATTTTCTCGATTCCGGTTCAGAATTCGCCTTAAGCATGTCCTTTGTCTCCATGCTTGCCGACTGATCCTGGAGTATGACAATTTCCGGTTCGGACTTCTCCCGCGTCCTGGTGATCAGTTCGGGCCGGAGCAGGCTGAAGAAGATCAGGAGTATTATGACAAGCCTGAGCAGTTCCAGATACAGCACGGAAGGTTTCCGGTTTGTCGCCCGCCACTGCCTGTAGCTCAAATACAGGGACAGGCATACGGCAATCAGCCCGAAAACGATAACCGTCCAGCCAAAGGAAAAGCTCCAAGCCATCTATATCACCTTGTCAGTTAATTGGTCTTATTTTTTTCCGTAGCGGGAAAAAATTTAAAGGGGAGGCACAGGAACGCCTCGGCAATCAGGAACAGGAGCATTGAAATGAAGAATGCCCGCCAGATCTCCGTGTTGACATTTGTCTCCATTCCGCTTTTCTCGTGAAGCGTCGTGAATGGTATTCTTTTCAAAGCGGGCCCGAATTCAACAGGGCCTACAGACTCCTGGATGTCTTCAGCCGCCGGACGGTTGAGCACAACTGTCCGGTCGCCGCACCGGTAGGTTCCGGCATTGAAAGCGGGATTTTTGTTTTCATTGATGTCAATATCTTTGGCCTCTGAAGCGGCGGGCTCGGATGGAGACCACTGTCCGCACTCGGAGAGAACCGTTTTTGACAGCCTTGTTCCGCCCTCGTAGATAAGCCTCTGGACCATCGGCACGAGAACCTGTCCTTCACCCAGTGTGGACCATTCCGGATCGGGCAGTGTGGTGCAGAAATAGGCGGAACCTCCAAGTGATTTCATGCGTCCCAGAAAGACTTTCCCGTCCGAACAGGTTGCCACGGGATTCAAGCCGTAGCCGGCAAGCGCCCTTGTTTTCATTATCCTGATATCGCCTACGGCAAGCGCTTCTCCTGAAGCCGTATCTTCGAGCGGGCCGGCGCGTCTTTCCCATTCCTTCACATTCACAGGGGCATTGTCCTTGCGAACATCGCAGCTTCCCCATGATATTGAATCGAACAGTTTTCCGG
This sequence comes from Victivallales bacterium, assembly GCA_041662825.1. Taxonomy (GTDB): domain Bacteria; phylum Verrucomicrobiota; class Lentisphaeria; order Victivallales; family GWF2-50-93; genus GWF2-50-93. Next base: position 25,903 of record JBAZRS010000005.1, read on the forward strand.
GATCGTCTTTCTCAGGGGGGAAGAAAATGACAGTTCCGCCTTCGGACAGGTACTGCCTGAGCGTCTTCTGCGTTTTCTCGTCCGGGAAGGGGGCGAGCCATATGACAAGGGACGTCTCCCTGAAATTGATGAGATCGGCCTTGGATGACGCAAATGTCTTGTCCGCCCTGTGATTGCCCCCGGGTTCCGGAGATGACGCGATTGAGAGGGTTTCCCCTGAGAATGATTTTACGTCCGACACGATCACCGTTTTTCCCTGCTGGGGGGCGGGAAAGGAAAAATACGCCCTGTTGTCGTTAACATTGCAGTCCGACGGAAGTTCCAGATAGCCGGAGCTCTCATATGTGTTTGCGCCTCTGGCGAACTTATATCTGAATCTGTTTGAATTGCCGGTCAGTTTGAAGTTGATCTGCCTTTTATTTCCGCCCTGGCAGACTGTCAGGGGGACAAGCGATTCAGCTGTTGAATTCCTGTTTATTTCGAATATGAGCTCGGCCTCCTGTGAATCATTCTTCCCCGGGACCAGCATCTTCATGATTCTCACCGAGAGGTTTTCATCAGACTTGGAATCCAGGGCGAGAAGGCGGAAGCTCAGTGACTGCGGGACTGATTTTATTTTCGCCTCGATCTCATTCCATTTTGAATTTTCAGGCTGCCAGTCGTTCAGCTGCATGTCGGACGCGACCCATATCTCAGTGACGCCGGTCTTGTTTGCAATCACAAAGTTTACGGCTTCGTCTACCATTGCGGGAATGTCCGACGCAGTCTGGGTCTGGACCGCATCGGTGAGGTCGGACAGAATCTCGGGCGACGGGATTTCGACAGGCTTCCGGTTTACATTTTCAACAAGCACGAACCTTGTGCCGGCGAAGCCCCCGCCAGCCGATGCGAGTATGCTCTTGGCCTGACTGAGCCTTGATATCCTTGTCGAATATTCCGTGCCCATGCTCGCCGAACGGTCAAGCACTATGACAACTGTCTGGGGCGGTCCCGAGAAGGTGAAGCCGATCCAGCCTCCCGCAAGAGGTCTTGCGAGCGCAAGCAGAAGGACAAGTACGGAGAGGGTTCTGAACAGCAGTATCAGGAACTGGCGGAGCCGTGCCATGCTTGTTGAGTTATGACTTGCCTTGACCAGGAACATTATCGCAGCCCAGCTCACTGTGCGGTATCTTATCCTGTTCATAAGATGTATAAGCACGGGGATGAGGCAGAGCGGCAAACCCAGTAAAATTAAAGGCTGTAAGAATGTCATTAGGTCATCCGATAATTTTCATGTCTAAAGTCAAACTGCAAAATTGCCTGCGTCAATTTTGCAGTTATTTCATGAGGATGTGTTTTTTTTCAGCAGGAAAAAATTAGTTCCCTAACGCCTTATTCAATACAGGGAACACGGTTTCCGCCATGCGCAGGAAACCAATGTCATTTGGGTGGCAGCCGTCAACGGTGCAGGCGTCCCTGTCCGTTTTTCCAAACAGCTTTTCCCCGTCTACAAAGTAAACATGCTTGTCACCAGCTTTGATTGCGTTTGTATATGTTCTCTTGATTATTTCGCGCCGTTTGGAATTTATTTCGAGATTCCCGGTGTCGAAATCGCATTTTGACATGAGCACTATCGGCAGCTCTGGCTGTTTCTTCCTTATTGTCCTGAAGAAAACCTCATGGGTTTTCCCGAGATGCTCCGGATTTGGCGCATTGTGGTCGTAGTCCATTACAAACGCCGACAGTTTAAGGGAGGCGATGCATTCGGCCATCACTGTTTCACCTCGGCCGCTTCCGCTGAACCCCAGGTTAATCATGTTTGCGTCAAGCCATCTGGTTAAAAAATGCGAATAGGCGTTTCCGGGGCGCGACGCGCAGCCGCCCTGGGTTATGGAGGAGCCGTAAAACAGGATCGGCGCCGGATATTTGAAAGGGGAGGGGGCCAGGAGCTTGGCGCCGGGGGCGAAGCCTATCTCAACAGTTTTTATGCCGTTGTACAAGGGCAGGTAAATCACGTATTCATGCATTTTCCCATCGAGACTTTCATCGAACACCCCTTCGACAAAATCCGGTTTTTCGGCGGAAGGTCTTATGTTCCTGTGAAACGAGAGGCCTTTGCCGGATTTGAGATATAAGTCAAAACCTGATTGTCCGGAGAGCGGCATATGAACCATAATGCCGTTATTACGCAGTTCAGCTTTCAGTGCGATGGCATGGGAGTCTGTTTTGAATCTGACCATTGCACCGCTAGAGCACCATGAGAGGGCTTTTGCCCCGTCGTTAAGGGGGGATTCCTTCGATATCATTTGAGCCGGCAGACGGCAGAACTCCTTTTCCTTGTCAAACCAGGCGAAACCGGCGAGTTCGAAAGGCTTTTCCGCCATGTTCAGAAAATGATATTTCTTATTGTTTATCTCCTGAGCTCTGAAATTTTGGTCTATGTCCTCTATCTTCTGTTGCTTGTTCATGTTATAAATTGAATCCCTTTTGAGTAAGGCAGGCCCTGGTCGCACGCCTGAGGCGCGTAAACCTGTGGCGCTGCCATTGGATATTCAGTCTTTCTAATCGAGTTACCCGCTCGATCTGAGAAAGAACCAAAATTAACTTCATGCGGGCTGGAAAGCCCGCCTTGCTAATCAGAAATACTTTTGTGCGTCTTTTTCGGTGTTTATCTCGCCGAAGCCGTCTTTCCCTTCCCATTCTTCGTCATGTATGATTTCCTCGCCCGGGGCGAGAAGATAAAGCGGGCTCAGTGTTTCGATCTCAAGCATGAAATCACAGGTGTAGGTTTCAATGCTGCAGCCGTTGTCCGGATATGCCGCACCCGCCATGTGCGTAAATCTCTTTATCAGGGCTGATCCCCTGTTGACATACGCCATCCAGCCGTCTTCACAGTTCAGTCCGAACTTGCTGGGGGTCTTGTGCCCTTTCTGCTGACGCAGGAGCGCGAACTTATCCCCCATTGTCAGGCGTCCGTCGGCCATGTTGGTATAGGGCCATACTGTGATATAGCGGTTCGGGAGCAGGGCTTTCTTGTCGCCTGAGGGCATCGGCACGACTGCAACTCCTCCGGCATCCATGACCGTAAGAGCCCATGCGGCAACTTCGACATCCCACGGATTGTCGTTGCGGAGGGTGTGCCTTATGCGGAACTTTTCTTTTCCGAGGGGTTTGATGGTGATGCTCTTATAGATGCCAGTCTCCTTTTCGGTTCCGGCCGTAAACGTGAGCCCGTCCTTTGTCGTTTTCACTTCGACTGCGGAATTGTCCAGCGCATAACTCCTGGGCTTCGCCTCAGGGGCGTGCCAGAGACGGTGGCCGCCGTAAATCTTCCACTCGTTCCCGCCTTTTTTACCAGCCATCTCAGGAACAACGCACATCATGTTGGCGCCCTTGCCGACAAATGCGCCTATGATCCTGGGGCCGAATTCGGTCTTCACTATGATGCGGAATTTTCCGCTCTGCAGTTCGATACAGTTCTTCCAGCCCATGAATTCAATCTTTTTCATATTCTTCCCTTTCGTTTATTTTAGTGGACTCTTGGCTACTCTTCCTCTTCAACACTTTTTTCATCCTGTTTCCCGCTGTCACCCGGATATATTGCCACGACACATTCGCCTTTCCAGTTGCGACCCGCAGTTTTCTGCACAAGTTCTCCGGCCGTACCCCGCAGTATCTCCTCGTGCAGCTTTGTCGCCTCCCTGATTATTGCGACTTTCGCATCTTTTCCTATCAGTTCCGATATTTCCTTAAGCAGTTTTTCCATCCTGTACGGGGATTCGAAGATGAAGGCGGTCTTGTTGTCGGCCGCTATTTCCTGCAGGGCCTTGTCCCGTCTGCCTTTTTTCACCGGCAGAAAACCGTGGAAGATGAATTTGTCCGAGGGGAGCCCGGATGCGGCGACGGCGAATGTCAGGGCCGAAACACCCGGTATTATCTGAGGTTCTATCCCCTTTGCAAGAGCCTCCCTGACAATGAGGTAGCCGGGACCGGATATGCAGGGGGTGCCTGCGTCGGAGACAAATGCTATTTTCTTTCCGGCAAGGGCGGACTCGACAAGGTAGGAGACTGTCTTGTGCTCGTTGTAGATGTGACAGCTGACAAGTCTCTTATGGAGATTGTGGGCGGAGAGGAGGTTGCCGGTCCTCCTGGTGTCTTCCGCAGCTACAATGTCGGCAGCAGAGAGCGCTTCAACC
>JBAZRS010000006.1:0-2688 GCA_041662825.1 Victivallales bacterium
AGCCTTGACATCCCCAGTCTAATTAAGCCTTGTAGCACATTGAATATCAAGGTGACAGGAGCCGAGGAATTCAAGGCGATATCAACTGCATGCAGTGAGATCTTCCAGATGCGCGAGAAGGATAATTCATGGAAATGGGATAAAGAGCAGTTTACTTACTTCCGCATGCTGCCGTCCGAGGAAATGAGAAGGGAATTTGATTATATCGCCTTTTCCCTCCATCAGGTTGAAGACACGGGCGCTGTGCGCGGGAAAATCATCTTCAATCTTCAGGAGAAATCCTTCGGCGACTTTCTCAAGGCCATGCTGTTCATGGACAGAGTTGAAAAGCCGCTGGCTTTTAACAGAGATCAGCTTTTCTGCGCAGACGGAGCTGCAAACTGTATTGCCATGCAAAACATAATTGAGCCTGTAATCCGGGAAATAGTCCAGGCCAGAGGCCAATATGAAAAAAATCATCATCCTGAAATTGCAGGGAAGGCGGTGATTCCCAAGACGCCGCTGAAATCTGCAATTCCCCTGAAAAAGACCCAAAAGGAGTTTGACCCCAGGAAGCTGGATGATTATTATAACGGGTAATGTAATTATTATAATCGAAAGAGGTGGGATATGAGAATCTTCGTGTTATCACTCCTGTTTACAGCACTTCCGTTATTTCTGGGAGCCCAGGATCAGCAGTCGGTCGCCGCCCCTGCGCAGAAGAAGTTCAGCGGTGCGCAGCTTGAACAGCTCGTGGCTCCGATTGCGCTATATCCCGATTCACTGCTTGCCCAGGTCTTGGCGGCGTCGACATATCCGGTTGACATTGTCGAAGCTGCAAGATGGGTCAAACACAATCCCGATCTTTCCCAGGATGATTTTAAAAATGAAATTAAGAATAAAACATGGGATCCCAGCGTCAAAGGCCTCGTGTTTTTCCCGCAGCTCCTGGCTAAGATGAATGACAATCTTGACTGGACCACGGATTTGGGAAATGCCTTCCTGTCCCAGCAGAAGGATGTCATGGACACTATTCAGACAATGAGGGCCAAGGCGCAGGATGTGGGAACCTTGCAAGCAAACTCAAATCAGATTATTGGTACTACGCAGGACGGGGATATACAGATACAGAGCGTGAATCCCGATACAGTCTATGTGCAGGATTATGTGCCTGCAAACGCATACGGTTCGTCGTGGACAAGCGACAACAGCAACGGGTACTATCCCGAGGTGATTGCTGCGCCTGCGTGGCCGTGGGGATGCTATGGCGGATCTTGGGCGCTCGGGTACTACTGTGGCTGGCGCAATGGATGGATCGGATATAATAACAATTACTGGAATAACAACCACTTCATAAATCCTAACAAATATGGTCCGAACAATCTCTATGATCCGCGAAACCAGGGTGATTTGGCCAACAGGCAGTGGAGGCATGATTCGGCAAACACAAGGCCTCTGACCCAGAACACGGAACAGATTGCAAGGCAGCTTGAAACGGAAAAGAGGGTTCCCCAGAACTTCAGGGGCGTAGATAACGCGGCTTCAAATGAACTGCGGCAGGCGCTTAATGAATCTCCCAGGGGCGGGGAGGCGGCAAGATCCCTGCAGAACGCGGAGCGGGACGGAGGCGGTTTCCAGCAAGAGAACTTCGACCACGCCTTCAGCGGATCCAGGGATGCCGGACTCGATCAGGCCTATAGCAACCGCGGATATGAGAGCCGCTCTATTTCCAGCGGCGGCGGATATCACAGCGGCGGCTACCGTGGCGGCGGACATGGCGGCGGCAGAAGGTAGTTTAACAGGTGCGAATTTATTGTTTTCAAATTTCTAATTTCGAGTTACGAAATTAGAAATAAATAATTAGCATTACAAAAGGAGTATGATGAAAATGAACCGAATAAAATATTATCTGTTAACACTAGTCTTATCGCTTTTTATTTCCGGGTGCGGAAGCGTCAAACCTGAACCGGGACAGGTTGTCTTTTCCACGGCGGAAGAAGCGTCAACTACACTGGTTGATGCGATTAAGAAGAATGACACCGCCCGTCTCATGGAGATTTTCGGACCTCAGGGGAAGAGCATTGTTTTTTCCGGCGATGAGAAATATGACAATGATTCCCGCCTTTGGTTTATTAAAAAGGCTGAAGAGAAAACTGCAGTCATAAAGGGTGATGTCGTGGGAATAGAGGTCGGCAATGACAAATGGCCTTTCCCCGTCCCGATTGTCAGATATGACGGCAAATGGTTTTTCCACACCTCCGCCGGGCTTGACGAGATGCAGAACCGCAGAATCGGGAGAAATGAGTTAAATGCCATAAAAGTATGCCGGGAAGTTGTCGCTGCACAGGAGGAATTCGCACGCCTCAAGGCCACTGAGGGGGCAAAGGAATATGCATTGAGGTTTATAAGTGAGAAAGGCAAGTGCAACGGACTCTACTGGGATGCTGCTGAATCTATTCGTAAAAGTCCGATTGGTGCAAGAATAGTTCTGGCTTCGCATGAAACGCCACGTGATAAAGGCCGTCCTTATCATGGATATTATTACATGATCCTGATATCGCAGGGCCCTGATGCTCCGGGAGGCGCGAAATCCTATGTCTCCAACGGGAAAATGACCAAGGGCTTTGCAATTGCAGCATATCCGGCGGAATACGGAGTGACAGGAATCAAGACTTTCATGGTTGCGAAAAACGGCGTTGTTTTTGAAAA
>JBAZRS010000006.1:2698-19584 GCA_041662825.1 Victivallales bacterium
CACACCTGGACTCCTGCGAGGGACTGAAAATCTGAACATCGAACATTCAACATTGAACTTCCAACATCGAATGGGGAAGCGGATAAGAATAAATCGGTGAATCGGAGAGTTAGGTAGATCGCTGGCACCTGGCACCTGTATTGCACCATCTCTTCAAAAAGAATTCTCCCTGCCCGGAAATTTTCCGGACTTCACTTCGTTTGCGTAAGAGGTGAAGGCCTTCTTGATCTCCTCGCTTAGGTTTGCATAGCGTTTTGCATGTTTCGGGATGAAATCCGTAAACATGCCAAGAATGTCATTCACAACCTGCACCTGACCGTCGCATTTGGGGCCTGCGCCGATTCCGATCGTGGGGATTTTTACTGATTCAGTTATGCGTGCGGCCAGTTCCGCGGGAATGCATTCAAGGACAACGCAGAACGCGCCGGCATCTTCAAGCGCTTTTGCATCTTCGATAATGCGCTTCTCATCATCCTTTGATTTTCCGGCAACCCTGTAGCCTCCCTGGGTGAGGACACTTTGGGGAAGAAGTCCGATATGTCCCATTACCGGAACACCGGCCTTTACAAGTCTGTCAACAGTCTTCGCTATTGTCCTGCCGCCTTCTAGTTTGACACCGTCAACGCCTGCTTCCTGAATGTAGCGGGCGGCATTGAGCATGGCGGTTTTGACGCTTGGATGGTAAGTCATGAACGGCATGTCTCCGACAACGAATGCGAATTTCGCACCGCGGACTACTGCGGCGCAGTGGTGAAGCGACTGTTCGATCGTGACGGGGATGGTGCTTTTATAACCCAGAAGGGCCATTCCAAGGGAGTCGCCCACAAGAATGAGCTCGATGCCGCACTCCTCTGCAAGTTTGGCCGTCGGGGCGTCATAGGCGGTCAACGCCAGTATCTTTTCGGAGTTTTCCTTTTTCTGCCTGAAATATCGTACTGTTATTTTTTTCTGTTTATCCTGCATGGGTTGTTAATCTTCCTAATCCTGCTTTTAATTAATTGTTTAAGCTATAAAATAAGGTTGTACAGGGTAAAATGCAAAGGAAAACATATGGCGAAATGGCAGCATAAAAAAGACAGGCATCACGGAGATAAGGAACACAAGGAGATTTTTGTTGAGGGGAAACTTAGCGTTTCGGCCGGAGGCATGGGCTTTGTAACGCCCAGGGACGGAACACAGGATGTTTTCATTCCGCCCCGTTACCTGAGGGATGCTATTGACGGCGACATTGTCAAAATTGCCCTGCTGCATGAGCAGCGCCCGAACATGAAGGGGCCCGCCGGACGTATATCGGAAATTGTCGAACGCAGCAGGACAACTGTTGTAGGCGAGCTGATCGCCGGAAGAAAAGTCCGCCCCCTTTCCAAGAAACTCCAGGGGGATATCACTGTAAACGGCAGTCTGCAGAATGCGAAAAAGGGAGACTGGGTTGAGATCAGTCTCGTATCAAATGAGGACAGCCATTCCAGCGAGCATCGCGGAACTTTAAAATCGACAATAGGGAAAGCCGGTACGGTGGAGTTCGATATTGCAGCAGTGATAAAGGAATACAATCTCTGCACGCCTTATACGGAGGAGGAATGGGAAAAGGCCGCCAATCTGTCACCCATCTATGTTGACCGTGAGGATTTGACGGAACTCCTGGCCCTGACCATAGATCCTCCGGACGCAAAGGATTTTGACGATGCCATTTCGGTTAGGCCGGGAAAACACAGGAACGAGATTGAACTGGGGGTTCACATTGCGGATGTCGCAGCCTGGATCTGGCACGGTTCCGAATGGGATGCGAAAGCCGTGAAAAGATCGTTCACATCCTATATTCCCGGCAATACCCTTCCGATGCTTCCGAAGGATCTTACGCAGACAATCAGCCTCATACCCGGGAAAACATCATTCTGCCATAGCGTGCTTTTCACTGTCGACAAGAACAGCGGAAAGATTTTGAATTCGAGAAGGGTGCACAGCCGGGTCAACATTTTCAAAAGGCTCACCTTCGACGGTGTCCAGGATTTCATAGACGGCAAGCCGAACGACTGGGATCCCAGAATTGTTGAAAACATGAAAATCCTTGTGGACCTTACCAGGAAAATGCGCGAATATCGCAAAGAGACAGAGCATTTCCTCAATCTCGCCACCACCGAGATCAGGGTGCTCTGCGATGACGTTACGAAGAAAATCAAAGGATTGCGCCGCGAGGTGCAGACCGAGTCGGACATGCTTGTCGAGGACTGCATGCTTGCGGCGAATGTAGAAGTTGCCAAGGAACTCGTTCTGCGTAACATTCCGGGGATTTATCGTGTCCATCCGCAGCCGACGGAGGAAAAACTCCTTGATTTTTCAATATTCATGGAGGACACTTTCAAAATGAAGCCGGGCGATTTGAGCAGCAGGAAAGCCTGCAACCACTTTCTTGACGCAATTCCGGACGACCACAGGAAACAGGTTATTGTCGATGCATTCCTGAGATCGCTTCCGCGCGCTTATTACCATAGCAAAAGTGAACTCCATTACGGCTTGGGAAAAGCCAGATACTGCCATTTCACAAGCCCGATCAGGCGATATCCCGACCTGGTCGTCCACCAGCAGCTCTGGGCGCTGGATTTCGCCGGAAAGCTCAGGCCGACCGAGGAAGTTGCGAGAATCGCAGTTGAATGCTCGGAAAAAGAGCAGAACAATGACGAGGCCTGCTATGCGGCCAATGACCGCCTGAAACTGCATTTCCTCAAGCAAAAGCTTGAGGAGTCGGACATTGACTGTTTTGAGGGCGTAATAAGGAAGATTTCCGCCGCCGGGATGAACATATACATTCCCGATCTCGGCATAATGTCATTCATCCCTGTCGAATACCTGGGTTTTACATATAAGAAGAAGAAAAGCAAACTGGTTTCAGGCGGAACCCATTCCAAATACAAATGCGGAGATTTCATCTACGTTATGCCGGAACACATTGATTTGATAAAAGGCAGCGCAGTCTTCAGGCCGGTCAGGTGATTTGGCGATATAGTGATATGGCGATTTTGAAATTGTTTGGAAAGCATTTCCCGGGCGGATTTCTACCGAGGAACGCCGGCAACTTGCCGGCATTTTTTCTTTTTCCTGTTATATCTGCGGATGCCACCAAGTTGGTGGCGTTCCATGAATAGCCAATCAGACTTTACTTGGAGCTGCGAGACGGCAAATCACTCATTCCCGACTTTTATCGGAATTGAATTCATGAAGGTATTCACTTCGATATCCGGCGCTTCGGCTTTTCGTATCTCAATCTATATAAATTCCCGCTTTGAATTTATTTGGATGAAAAACTATAAGTATTGAATCGGCAATTGTAAATCGAAAATATTATGAATCCACTAGTGATGCATTTTGCCTCGGGTTGGTCGTTTTGCAGCGGTATCATATTGATCTTTTTATCTCTTGCATTCTCATTGTTTGATAAAATCTTTCTTTTGAAAGTAATTTGCAGGGTGGGGCTTGTCCTTGGCATTCTTGCCGTTTTAAGTTCCTCCACTCCGCTTCATTATCTGTCCGCCCTTATGTTTGCGGCAATATTCTTTTTCCTTATCCTTGCACATCTGGAAAACAATACGGTAAAGAAAATCCTCACAGGTCTGAAGATTCTGATAACTCTCCTGTGTCTGGTTGCGGTACTATTGGAAGGCGGAAACTGGATTGTTCCGCAGTTGTCCCATGGGAGCTTCGATAAGTTTTATGTCGTCGGTGATTCAATAAGCGCCGGAATCGGGTTTCAGGGGGAGAAAGTATGGCCTGAAGTCATGAGCAAAGAGCATGGAATTAAGGCGGTCAATCTCTCGGTTGGAGGCGCGACCCTTTCCTCCGCACTTTCAAGTGCGGACGGCATAAAGGATGAAAAAGCTGTTGTTATACTTGAGATTGGCGGAAACGACATACTGAGGAGGACTTCGCTGAAGAAGTTTGAGGAGAACCTTGAGAAACTTCTGAAGAAGCTGTGCCTGCCCGGACGAACCGTGATAATGTTTGAACTTCCGCTGCCCCCGTTCAACAGCAGTTTTTGCGTCTCACAGAGGAGAATTTGCCGGAAATACGGTGTCTACCTGATTCCCAGAAGAGTATTTGCAGATATTCTCACAGGAGAGATGAAAAGTGCAGACGGCCTCCATCTTTCCAATTATGGTCATGCGCATATGGCTGAAACGGTATGGGGAATTGTGAAGAACGCTTTCATGCAGAAGGACTGAACTCGAGATGCCCCTTCAGAATGTAACTCCGGGCATGATGTTCTTTTCCCATTGCGCAGGCCGGTTGATGGGAGTGGTGCGGATTCCGCTTCTCTCCTGCGGCGATGAACATCCGGAAAGCAGGATGACTGCGAGGATGGAGACGATAAGACAAGTGATGATTATGGTATTATGCGGCTTTTTCATATACTTTGCTCTTTCTCTTCAACTGCGAAATTGGCTGCTTTTTGAATAAGACAGGCCCTCGTCGCCAAAGGCGCTGCCGTAGGCAGGTAAACTTTCCGGCCTGTTATTCCAAATTATGCAGACGGGCTGGATAGCCCGCCTTACTCCATGTAAAAAAAAAGCTGCCTTCCTGGGCAGCTTTTTTTTTGATAGTTCAAGAATACTCCTCAGAAGAACAGCAATTCATACACTTTCATTTCCGCTATCTGGAAAACGATAGTTACGATAAGCAGCAGAAGAGATACAATTGAGGTAACAGTAAATATAGGTGATGAAAACATGGTTCTTTCTCCTCTTTGTTTATTTGGCGGCAGCCGGAGCGGCGGCGTCAACTGCCGGTTTTGCGGCTTTTCCCGGAAGGGCCGGCGTCGACGCTGCGTCAACTTTGGGTTCTGGTGCGAAGAACACTTTGTCCCCAACCTGTACATTTCCGTTCCTGACATCAGGAAGAATGTCGGCGACTGCAGTGTCGTCGTTAACCCTTGTTATCCTGATTTTTGCAATATAGTCGCTGCCCCTGTATACCATCATGACCTTTCCTTCAGGAAGCGGCACGGGAATATCCTTTTTCCTCTTGCCCTCAAGCATGGTTATCTTGCTGTTTTTCCCGAGGTCGATTACTACGAAATCCCATTTGCCGTTGACTTCAAGGATTTTCCCTTCGAGTTTCTTGACGAGTTCGTCTGGTGCGGGTGGCCGTTCGACTTCAACTTTTTCTTCATCCGGTTCTTCCCCGATTGCAATTCTATACTTTTTCTTCCATACATCGATTTCCTTGGTGGATTTGTCGAGATTCTTATTGAGGGAGTCAATGTTTGCTTTTGCATCATCGAGTTGTTTCTCGACTTTGACGAGCTTTTTCTTTGTTTCCTCCAATTCCTTTTTCACGGCTTCGAATTGTTTTTTGATTTCCTGCATTGCCGAGGCGACGCTTGAAAGTGCCGAACCATAATCTTCAGGGCCTAAATCAGGAGGCTTGATCTCGAATATCTTGCAGGTATCGATAATGTGCTTGCCATATGTATCACAACGTTTTTTGAGTTTTTCCACTTTGCTGGCAAACTCGTCGAGGGGTGTCTTGTAGGTCTCAAGATTCTTGAGGGCATCTGCTTCTATAGTGAACCCCATAACTGTTGCAGAAGCGGAAATCTGCTTGATTATGGCGTTGTCCCTTTCGTTGACTTTTGTAACGAGGCCTAGAAGCAGATCTCTTTTCTCCTTGTATGTGGGGAGACCTTGAAAGGCAAGCGGCGGAAAATCTTCAGCATTTGAAAGTTCAAGCTTTTTCCCCACTCCATACAGGGCTGTGCCCAGGGCATCCCTCTGTTCCATTATATTAGTGGTCTGAAGTTTGACGGGGGCAAGCACTGTTTCAAGGTTCTTGTAGTTGTTGTGGTAAAGCGATTTCTTCTGGTTATCTGCAGCCTTGTTTGGATCTTTTTTCGGGTCAACCTCGGATTTTGCGGCAGATATGTTGTTTGAACCGTCGCAGGCGCTGTTGACATCAAGGACTTTCACTATGTCCACGATAAAGGCGGCCATTTTATCGCCACGGGCTCTCAGCTCTTCGCGTTTGAGGAAGAGGAGTGAACCGAAAATGACTGAGACTATGGCGAGCACAAGTACTGAGATGTTGACAAAACGGTTTAACATTCCCATGATAAAATATCTCCCGAGCTTAACTCTATTTTTAATTGCATATTGTTATGTTGATAATATGAAAGCAATCTGTTGAAAATAATATATGTACACGGGGTTGTCAAATATAATATCGGATTTTATAGAAAAAATTCAAAAGCGGAAAAACACATAGCGGCAATTGAGTTTTTTCAGCTCTTAATTTTATTGTTTTTACACTTGGTCGGCAGAATTTCATTTATGCTGACGTATATTATCCTGTTTTTTTCATGAATAACACGGGAGGCGGGTCGTTGAAACAGAAATTTCCAGTTGCAACCCTCAGACGCAAGGATTATATCACGTTTCTTGCGGTGATCCTTTTTGTCTTGGTTGTTGCATGCGAGATGCTCCTTGTTGTCTGGCTCCCCAGAAAACTTCATTCCGAAATCATGTGGCAGGATCAGATAGCCAAGGAGGAGATGGTTGAGCTTGAGGACCTGCTCCGCGCATACATGATTGACGTGAAGCAGAAACACAGGGTGATGACCGGTGAAATTGAAATTGTCCAGGATTCCCTGAACGAACTGGCGAGGTATTTGAGGGAATATAAGGATTATATCTCAAGAAGTCAGTCGGACCGGATAGATGCCTGTCTTAAGGGTTTTCAGAACGCCTATGTCGGCAATATTAAAAAGGGGCGGTCTTTCATCTCAACCGAGACGCTGGACTCGAAACCATACCTGGATAAACTGCTGTTGCAGTTGACATCGAAACGGACTGACGGCAAGAAGAACGGGGGAAACTGAAGTGAACAGGGACAGGCTCTCAAATATAATCAAAGCTGCAGGCGGCCGGAGAATCGCCGTTATCGGAGACCTTATGCTTGACGTTTATGTCTGGGGCAGGGCGAATCGGATTTCGCAGGAGGCTCCTGTTCCGGTTGTCCAGGTAAGAAAACAGACACAGACTTTGGGCGGCGCTTCCAATGTGATGAGAAACATCGTGTCCCTTGGCGCTTCAGTCATGCCCTTCGGTGTCATCGGCAATGATGAGGCCGGCAGGAAACTGCTTTCCCTCTTTGGAGAGCAGGGTATTGAGAGCGATTTTGTAATTTCAGATCCCGGCAGGAATACCACGCAGAAGCAACGGGTTATCGCAGGAACGCAGCAGCTTGTCAGGATTGACTATGAGAACATTGAGCCCGTTCCTGATTCGATCCGTTCCCAATTGACCGAGGGCCTGATAAGAACTATTGAAAGAGATGAAGTCCACGCGGTTATTTTTGAGGATTATGCGAAGGGCGTGTTGAACAAGGAGAGCGTGGATGCCATAAACAAGGCCAGTTTGAAAAAGGGCCTGATAACCGCCCTAGACCCGCACCCCAGCCAGCCGTTTGAAGTCAGGGAGCTCACGCTTATGACGCCAAACCGGCAGGAGGCTTTCGCGCTTTCCGGAACTTACCATAAGGAGCCTGTGCACCCGGTCTTAAAGGATGCTGCCCTTATGGGCGTCGCCAGCAGGATTATGAAAGACTGGAGTCCCAGATATCTTCTCATAACGCTGGGTGCCGAGGGAATGGCCCTTTATGAAAAAGGCAGGGATTGTCTTGTCGTTCCGACAAGGGCCCGCGAGGTTTTTGATGTTTCCGGAGCCGGGGATACTGTAATCGCCTCCTTTGTGATGGCTCTTCTCGGGGGTGCGGAACCCGCGGAGGCCGCGGAGATATCAAATCATGCCGCCGGCATTGTTGTCGGGAAAATAGGCACGGCGTCAATCGCCGTGGATGAACTGTTCCAGAGTTTTTTCGAGAGGAGCTGATTTTGAATAAGGCTGTTTTTCTTGATCGTGACGGCACAATCATGTCTGACCCCGGCTATATTTCCGATCCCGATAAAGTTGAAATCTTTGTGGAGGCTGTTGAGGCCCTGAAGGCGTTGAAGGAAGCGGGTTATCTCCTGATTCTCATAACGAACCAGTCTGGAATAGGTCGTGGTTACTTCACATCCGAGGATCTCGAAAAGGTCAACAGGAGGATGAGCTCCCTCTTTGAGGAGCATGGAGTGCTTTTCGACGGAATTTACATGTGTCCGCATGTCGATGAAAACAAATGCACCTGCCGGAAACCGCAGCCCGGCCTGATTTTCCGGGCGGCCCGCGAACATGACGTTGACATAACTGTTTCCTATATGGTTGGGAACAGCGGGAGCGATGTTATGGCTGGTTTTGCGGCGGGTTGCCGTCTTAATTTTTTAATCGGCGCGGAAAAGGGAAGTCTTTCCAGGAACGGCGTATTGTCTGTTGAGAACATAGAGGCCGCCGCTGAAATAATCCTCAGTTTGGATGAAACCTTAAAATAGGCTGAAAATCTAATATGAAAGCAGTTGCAATTATACCGGCAAGATATGCGAGTACACGCTTCCCCGGCAAGGTTCTTGCCGAACTTGAAGGGAAGCCCATTATAAGATGGGTCTACGAAAAAGCGTCAGCATCCATTGCGGATGAAGTCTATGTCGCAACGGATGATGAAAAAGTCTTTGCCGCAGTCGAATCTTTTGGGGGAAAGGCCGTCATGACATCCAGCGCGCATCCGTCCGGAACCGACAGGATCCGGGAGGCCGCAGGAAAAATGTGCCCTGATGCGGAAATAATAGTGAATGTGCAGGGCGATGAGCCTCTGCTTCCCACTTTGGTCATAGACAGTCTCATATCCCGCATGAAGTCCGACCAGTCACTTGAGATGGCGACAGTCGCCGTCCCTTCGCCGAGAAGCGAAATTGAAGGAAATCCGAATATCGTGAAAGCTGTTGTCGACAAGGGGAATTTCGCACTCTATTTCAGCAGGGCTCCGGTTCCTTTTCTTAGGGCAGGGGGTGAAGACATGCCTCTTTACAGGCATTGGGGGATATACGCCTACCGCAGAAGCACATTGGAGAAATTCGTGTCGCTTCCGGAGTCGGCGCTTGAGAAGTGTGAAAAACTCGAACAGCTCCGTGCGCTTGAAAACGGAATCCGGATTTATGTTGTCGTCTCCGACTGTGAAAGCATAGGCGTTGACACCCCCGAGGATCTTGAAACAGTCAAAAAGTTTCTCAAAACTAGGGGAAAAATCTGATTTTGGGACTATAATTTGAATATATGAAAAAAATAAAACTTCCATTTAACGTTAAAATTGGCGAGGGACTTGTTCTGATAGCCGGGCCCTGTGTGATTGAAAGCAGGGCTCTCTGTTTCGAAGTCGCCTCATTCCTCAAGAAGCTTGGCGCAAAACTTGATATACCTGTGATTTTCAAGGCCTCATACGATAAGGCCAACAGATCCTCCGGGGATACGTTCCGGGGCCCTGGAATCGACGAGGGGCTGGAAATCCTCTCGGAAGTCAGGCGGAAATTCGAGATGCCTGTGCTGACCGACATCCACGAAGTCAGCGAAGTTGCGAAAGTCGCAGCTTCAGTGGATCTCTTGCAGATCCCTGCATTCCTCTGTCGTCAGACAAGTCTGCTTGCGGCGGCCGGGAAAACAGGATTGCCGGTCAACATTAAAAAAGGCCAGTTCATGGCTCCGGAGAACATGAGGGCTGCCGTCGAGAAAGTCCGGAAAACCGGGAATGAGAATGTGATGCTCACCGAGAGGGGGACGACATTCGGGTACAATAATCTTGTGGTCGACATGAGGTCGCTTGTGATCATGAAGGAAATGGATGTGCCTGTTGTGTTTGATGCGACCCATTCCGTACAGTTGCCGGGCGGGCTTGGCGCTTCGTCCGGCGGACAGAGGCAGTATGTGTATCCTCTCGCATGCGCTGCCGCTGCGGTCGGGATCGATGTGCTGTTTTTGGAAATCCATCCGCGTCCGGAGAAAGCCCTTTCCGACGGGCCGAATTCCCTTGATTTCAAAACCGCCCGGGAAGTAGTTAAAAAAATAAAAAGCCTTCATGAATTTAAAACAAAAAGCCTCTAAAATCAAAGCCGTTGTCCTCGATATCGACGGTGTCCTCACAAACGGATTAATCGGATATTCCGGAGTTTCCGGAGAGGAGATCAAGTTCTTCCATGTCCGGGACGGACACGGGATAAAGCTTGCAAAAAGGGCCGGGCTCATGGTCGGCGCCCTTTCGGGGCGTACTGCCGGTGCCAACAGAAAACGTGCGGCCGAACTTGAGTTTGATTTTCTGTACGAAGGTAAAAAGGACAAGGGCGCGGCGTTTGAAGTTCTGCTTAAAGAGCTTAACTTGAAAGACGATGAATGTCTTTACATTGGCGATGACGTCGTTGACATCCCCGTACTCAGGCGGGCCGGAATGGCTGTCACTGTGGCCGATGCACCGGAATACATGGATGAATATTGCGATTTCCGCACATCCCGCAAAGGTGGCGAAGGGGCTGTGAGGGAAGTGCTGGAAATGCTATTAAAGGAAAAAGGCCAATGGGAAGATTTGATGCGAAAATATGTCTGATTCTCCTTGTCCTATCCGGCATTTTCCTGTTTTTTTACAATGCCGTTGCGGGAAACGGGGAAACATCTGTTATTTTATATGATTTCAAGTTGCCTGAATACAATAAGGATACCGGGGATCTGGACTGTATTATTTACGGGCGGAAAGCCCAGACCATGGATGTCAGGATCAATCTTGAACATCTCAAGGTTGAATGGGTCGGAAAAGATCAGAACGATATAAAGGGGACGGTCACAACCACAAAGGGAGTCTATGACCGTTCGACCAAGATAATCCAGGGAGATGAAGAGGTGCATTTCAGATCTCCGACCATGGATGTGGACGGTGTGGGCTTTGACGCCGATCAGAAGAAGGAGACCATCCACATAAGGAGCAAGGTGAAAGTGATCCTTCGCGCCACACTGGAGTCAGACAGTGAAAAGGCTGACAGGATTAAGAGGGAAAGTGAAAAATTAAAAGGGAAGAAGTGATTGGATATTATGAAAAACAGAATTTTGCATTGCCTGATGTTGCCGGTATTTGCCGCCTCGTTTATCTTTGTTGCCGGAAACGTGTCCGCCCAGGGGCTTTCATTCTTCCAGTCAACAAAGGGGTCGGAGAAGAAGCGTACAGGGAAAACCCCTACTGTCATCAATGCGGATTCCATGGACATTGATATTGCCAAGAACATTGCGGTTTTCACCGGAAATGTGAAGGTCGATGACGAGGAGATGGGCATTTCCTGCAAAAAAATGACGATATATCTTGAGGATAAAAAAGCTGATGATGCCGCCAATGCTTCCGCAGTTAAGCCGGCTCCTTCCAAGACAGACGATTCCAATCCCGAGGAAAGCAAGCAGGTGTCCAGGATTATTTGCGAGGAGAATGTTGTCATAATAAGAAAGTCCCTTTCCGAGACCGAAAAGGGGCAGGGGGAACAGAAGGCCACTTCAGGTCATGCGGATTATGATGTTAAGACCGGAAAAATTGTCCTGACAAAAAACAATCCGGCCCTCAGGAGGGGAGGGGATACGCTTAAGGGCGATCCGATCACCATATGGAGGGACAGTGAAAGAGTTTCTGTTGAGCAGGGCGAGATAAAGATGAATCCGAATTTGCCGGAATCCGCCGATGATACGGAAAAGGCAAAAGACAATAAAACTGAAGACAAGAAATAAATTTACCGGGAATTCATGAATATGGAATCTGCAAAAACGGGAAATCTGCTTTTGGAGGCGAACAATCTCTTCAAGGCCTATCACGGCAGAAGAGTGGTCAATGATGTTTCAATGAATGTGAAGACAGGCGAAGTGGTCGGACTCCTCGGCCCTAACGGCGCAGGCAAAACCACGAGTTTTTACATGATCATGGGGCTTATCAGACCAGATGGCGGAAGGATTGATTTCCGCGGAGAGAACGTTTCCTCTGTCCCGATGTACAAGCGTGCGCGGATGGGCATGGGATATCTTGCCCAGGAGCCTTCCATTTTCAGGAAACTCACAGTCCGTGAGAACATTCTGGCGATACTTGAGACGCTTGATCTCTCGCGCAGGGACAGGATGAAGAGACTCGACGAGCTTTTAAGCGAATTGGAACTGGCTCACCTGTCCAACCAGAAGGCGATGACGCTCAGCGGCGGTGAACGGAGAAGGCTTGAGATTACCCGGGCCCTTGTCACCAATCCCTCGTTCATGATGCTTGACGAACCCTTCAGCGGAGTCGACCCGATAGCGGTGTATGATGTTCAGAAAATAATCGCCCAGCTCAGAAACAAGGGGATGGGCATATTGATTACCGACCATAATGTCAGAGAAACCCTTTCATGTGTTGACAGGGCTTATCTCATGTGCGAAGGTAAGATACTTTGCGAAGGTAACAGCGATTACCTGGTCAACGACGAAAAGGCCAGGGAATTGTATCTCGGTCCGAAATTCACAATGTAACGGTTAATTATTAAGGAGGATTGGAAATGGAAATCATCGTAAGCGGTCGTCACCTTTCAGTGACCGAGGCGGGTAAAAACTATGCAAGGGAAAAACTTGAGGCGATCCTGAGCCCCTATCACAAAATTGGAAACGTGAGGATTGTACTTGATGTGCAGAAAACCCGTTGCAAGGCCGAGGTGATAGTGCACGGGAAGAATCTCGATGTGGAGGCCGACGCCGAATCATACGACATGCTTGAATCCATTGACGCCGCCATTGCAAAGATCGATCATCAGGTTTCCAAGTATTTCGACAAGATCCAGGATCATCACAAGCAGGCGAAAGACAACGAGAAGATTAAAACAAGTGAGTCGAAGGAGACGGTGGAATAGCTGTCGGCGCCTTATCCGAAGCGCGAAAATCGATGCCAATCCGAAATTCCATGTTAAAAAAAATAAACATTTGAATTTCGCTGATTGTTGCGGGCTTCGATATTGGGATTTCAATTTTGAATTGCGGGTATTGCCCGATTTGGAGGGGGAATGACAAAGACAAAGTTTGTTGCTGTCGCCCGTTTTTTCAAGGAAAACGAGAAAACCCTGAAGCTCCAGTGGATTTCGGGGAAAAACGGCGGGGACAGGGAGATCACCGAGGGCTCAATTCAAAGGCCCGGGCTTGTACTTGCCGGTTTTTTCGATTATTTCGCAGACAAGCGGGTGCACATAATAGGGATGGCCGAATACGCCTATCTTAATTCCCTCTCCGAGCAGGACCGCTATAATTCAATAAGCAAATACCTTGAAGAATACATGCCCTGCATAGTATTTGCGAGAGGGCTCACCCCCGATCCCCTTTTCATTGAGCTCAGCAATGAGATCGGGCTTCCCGTTTTCATTTCCTCCATGATAACCTATCACGTTATAAACGGAATAGTCATTTATCTCGAAAGGGAGCTCTCTCCAAGCATTACAGTTGTCGGCAATCTTGTCGAGGTTCAGGGAACCGGCGTGCTGATTAGAGGTTCAAGCGGTGTCGGGAAAAGCGAATGTGCGCTTGCCCTCATCAGGCGCGGTGCGGCTTTGATTGCCGACGACGTGGTCAAGGTGAGCCATCCAGGCGGCTCCTCCCTCATTGGAACTGCGGCAATGGAGGAAATGTACGGATTCATAGAGATCCGCGGGCTCGGCCTGATCAATGTCATTCAGCTCTTCGGGGTTTCCGCTTTCCGCCAAAGGAAGGAAATCGACCTGGTCATAACCCTTAAACCGTGGGATCAGGTGCTGAAAGTCGAAAGAACCGGCCTTGACAGCGAAACTTACCGCTTGCTCGGGTTCGATGTCCCGCACATTACCCTCCCTGTCGCTCCGGGGCGTGAAACATCAAACCTTGTTGAAATAGCCGCCCAGGAATTCAGGATGCGCTCTATAGGGATTCATGCCGGGAAAGTTCTAAATGAAGCCATAATAAAACGTATAACCTCCCACGCCTAGGGCAGTGCAGACGGAATTATTGGAGGTTTGCATTTGAAACTTTTCGCAAAAGGCTTATTTTAAAAATTTCATTAATTTGTTGGACAATGTTAATCAAGGTAATAATCGAAAGGGGATTTTGACGATGGACAGGAAATTGCTTGTTCTTTTGGCTGTGGTGCTATTTGTAGCTGGATTCGTTGTTTCTGCCGCCGACGTGGTGCCTGAAGCCAAGAAGGCGGCGCCGGCCGCCAAGGAAGCGAAGGCCGACAAGACGGCAGACGCGGTGAAGACTGCAGAGGTCAAAAAAGATGAACCGAAGTCGCCCTGCCCAGTTCTTCGCTGCCCGGTCCTCCGTTACACCTACGATAGGTTCATGGACCTTTTCGATATAGTGACGGTTAATGTTGGCGCAGGTCCTGAATTTGGAGTTGAGGCCAAGCTTACACACTGGATGCAGCTTGGCGGAATGTACGGGGACAAGTATTTTCTCGGCAAGGATTATGCACGGCAGTTCGGCGGAGGATACTCATCCGGATGGAACTACGATCTGATCTGCCTGACATCAGAACGCAGATGCGTTGACAGCACCTTTGGGACGACACGGGAATTCCTTCTGAAGAGAAAATCTCTCAGCCTTGCCATGCCCAATGAAGATTTCACCTATTCACAGAAGATCAGGGATTTCTGGGAAATCGCGGTGAATGCCGGTTGGCTCATCACAGCCGGAGTTGCGATACATCCGGAGGAAATAGCCGATTTCTTTGTTGGATTCGCAAAAGATGACCCTTCGGGAGACGATTATGTGGTCTCTGCTGCTGCAGTTGCAGATACGAAATGATTCTCCCGTGAAAACTGTTTGTGTAAAACGCGCGTCAAACGCGCGTTTTTTTTTGCCGGTAATTCCATTTGCCGGATAATATCCATTTCCTAAAACGGTATTGCAGTTGATTTTCTTTCATATAGACTATATCTGTGTTAAAAGTTTAACTGCAAAATTAATTATATGAGGTAATTGCAAAACTAGGAATTCAGGAGTCAGAACACAGGAGACAGAATTGAATTTGAACTCAAAATCGGTTTTATTCTGAATCCTGACTTCTGAATTCTGACTACTTTTGAAATTGGCTCATACCATAAAGAAAGGACGGGAGAATGTCGGAGACAGTACTTGAGAAAATCAGGATTAAGGCGAAAGCCCAGAACCGCAAAATATGCCTTACAGAGAGCGATGACGTGCGCAATCTCAAGGCCGCAGAAAAAATGGTGGCGACCGGTTATGCCCGCCCGGTTCTCGTAGGTGTCGGAGAGGCGATAGAAAAACTTGCCAGGGATAACTCGGTATGTCTGAAGGGTGTTGAAGTGGTGGACATACTATCCTCCCCGAAATTCAACCATTACGCTTCTACGGTTTACGAACTCCGGAAAAGCAAGGGGCTGACAGAGGAGCAGGCGAGGGAATGGATCAAGGACAGTTGTGTTTTTTCAGCTGCAATGGTCTGCGCCGGGGACGCCCACGGATATGTGTCTGGAGGAGGGAACCCGAAAGGCTATAATCACAATACGGCTCAGAAGACCAAACCCTCTCTTCAGCTTTTCAAGACCGCGCCTGGAATAAAGACGGCTTCGGCTTATTTCATCATGCAGCTGCCGGACTCCAAATGGGGTTTCAACGGCGCCCTCTTTTATGCCGACTGCGGAATGAATATAAACCCCAATGCTGATCAGCTTGCGGAAATCGCAGTTTGCACGGCAAGGACCTTCAGGACTTTTACAGGTGATGAACCTCGTGTCGGCATGATAAGCTGTTCGACAAAAGGATCTGCGAAGGATCCGACAATTGACAAGGTTGTCGAGGCCACCGCGAAAGCGAAATTGCTTGATCCGCAGCTCAAGATTGACGGTGAATTCCAGTTTGACGCAGCCGTGATTCCCGCAATCGGAAAGGCGAAGGCCCCGAATTCAGAAATAGCCGGAATCTGCAACATTCTCATATTTCCGGATTTGAACTGCGGGAACACCATGTACAAGGCGACTGAACGGCTTGGCGGTGCAAGTGCGATAGGCCCTCTGATTCAGGGACTCCGTCGCCCGTTCAATGATGTTTCACGGGGCTGTTCCATTGATGACATAGTGGACTGTTCGGCAGTCGCGGCCATAACGGAATGGACTGCGTGATTTTCCTGCAGGAAAATTTTTCCGTTCCGGAAAAATTAACATGGGGAAATGGAACTGGGATAAATGATACAGGGAGGTTAAGATGGAATTTTACGATGTAGTGAAAAACAGAAGAAGCATACGGGCATATAAGAGCGAGCCTATCTGCAAGGATGCACTGAGAAGAATCGGAGATGCCGTAAACCTTGCACCTTCCGCATGCAATATTCAACCGTGGTGCTTCAGGATTATACTGAACAGGGAGCTCTGCGACGGGATATGCGAATGCTATAAGAACGAATGGCTGAAAAAGGCGCCGGCGATTGTTGTCGCCATGGGCAACAGGGATGCGGCCTGGAAACGTCTTGAGGGTTCGAGCATTATCGATGTTGACATCGGCATTGCCATGGAGCATCTGGTGCTCGCAGCCACCGCCGAGGGGCTTGGCACCTGCTGGATTTGCGCCTATGATGTGGCCTGGATGAATGCCATCCTCGGCATTGTACCCCCATGGGAGGTGCTTGCCATTTCACCTCTCGGAATGGCTTCGGAAAATCCTGAACCCAGAAAAAGAAAACCGATTTCGGACGTTTTCAGGATCGTTGAATGAACATCGTCGAACCACTTGTCCTGAACAGCGGTGATTGGACTGCCTCATTTAATGCCGTTTCCGGCCAGAAAATGCTTTTCTCGTGCGCAGGCCGCGACTTGCTTTCGCTTTCCGGCATGGTCTTCGGGAAAATAGAGGAGGCATCCGGCTACTGTGTCAAATGCCGGCAGCATGAATCAATTGACATGCTCAACAAGAGCGCTGAAATTGTCAATGTAATCCCTTTTGGTT
>JBAZRS010000006.1:19594-28280 GCA_041662825.1 Victivallales bacterium
GTTCCGAACCGCAGATTGTCAGGCAGTTTGAATTTGCTGGCAACCATGCGAAAATAACAACTGATTTCGACCTGAAAGCCCCTATGGAGGCAGGCTCCTTCGAGATCGACAATCTTCTGGCCAAAGGTTCATGGAGCAGAATAGGAATTTTAAAAATAGGCAAACCGCTTTCCGAAACCTCTGACATCGAATGGCATGCTGTCGGCAACGAACCGTCATGGAAACTCGAGATTGAAGATATCCCGCTTGTCATTCTTTTTGAGGGGAGTGGCGGGACAAAACTGGAAATAGGCACGGGTGACGATGTATGGCGCTGGCGTCAGATCGAGACCTTTCCGGAAACTACGGCGTCTGTTGTTTTCGAGAAGGCGAATGGCGGAATATCCGTAAGGCGTATTTTTGCGAAATGGAATGAATCGGGAACAATTGCCCCGAGAAAATACAGGTTCACCTGGTATTTCGCATGGGAGATTCCAGACAGGGAATACTTCACCTGCAATCCTGCCGAGTTCACTGAATTTTCCTTTTCCGGGAAAAACAAGATATCTTCCGCCGGGAATAAGCTTTTTAAATTTCCGGACACGGGGATGCCTGAAATGTTTTCTGCGAGTTTCGCAGAAAATATCGCCGTTGCGCCATGTTTTCATTCATCACCTGTTTCCGGCCTTTTCCGGGACTGGGTCAGGTCGGCGGCAGCCATTAAGGACGGCAGGCCTCTTGTCCTGGGCAACCTGAAAGTTTCGCTGTGCGATTTGGCTTCGCATCTTGAAAGGCCGCAGAAACAGAGGCTGCTTCACTGGAACATGATTCGTGTTTTCGACTTTTACCTCTGGGCGAACAAACAGCTGAGATATTCGGAATCTTCCTTCCACATTCTTCCTGAAGGAAGCGGGAAAGCCTGCTCAAACCTTCCGTCCGTCAAGGGACTGTCACTTCTGCAACGGTAAATCGACATTGCCGAAACTGCGGGGATTGCCCCGGAAGAAGGCTCGGATACTTGTTTTTTCCGCATTGTCGTCCATATTTGTCCTTCACAAAACTTTTGGGGAAGGGTGAGTTACAGTGCAGGAATTAAGCCGAGATTATATTATCAATGGGAAATACAGGATAGTCGAGAAAAGGGGCAAAGGCGCCATGGGGACTGCAGTCTACCTCGGCACAGATCTTGAACACAGCTGCGATGTTATTATTCGCGTTCTTCCACAGTCCCTCTTCGGAGATGAAGAAATGTCCGCCCGTTTCATGCAGGGGATTAATCTCGCCAAAAAATTACACCATCCGAATATCCTCAGCGTCTTGGATGCCGGAGTGGAAAAAGACATCGAGTATGTGATTACCAATTATGAAAAGGGCTATTTCCTGAATGACTATCTGGAGCACCGCGGCGTGCTTGATGAAAATGAAGGAATCATGCTTGTCAAATCCCTCAGTGAAGCTCTTGATTATGCCTGGAACGAACAGCAGATCATCCACCGCAATGTCAGTCCGGAAACCATTCTTGTAGCCAAACACAACGTACCCATGCTGACTGATTTTGATCTGGCAAAATCCCTGATGGCTGACGGCAAGCTGACTTGTGCGGGATATACGATCGGCGAGCCGACATATATGAGTCCGGAGCAGGCTAAGGGGGAGGAAGTTGACTTTCGTTCAGACATATACTGCCTGGGGTTGGTTTTTTATCAACTGCTGGCGGGGAAGCCTCCTTTTCACAGCAAGTCCCGGATGGAAATATTATGTTCCCAGGTGTCAGACAGGCATGCGCCCATACAGACCCAAAATAAAAGAATAACTGATGCCTGTTCGAATGTGCTGGATAAAATGCTGGCAAAGGACATGAAGGACCGTTATCAGTCATGGAAAGCATTGATTGATGACTTGGAGGCCATTCTCAATCAGAAAACTCCTGCGACCCCGCAGAAGGCTGTTTCTCAGCCGCCCGCCAATTATAAAATGCAGGCGATTCAAATGCCTGCGGCAAAAACAACTGTTGCCTTCAAGACTGAAGGTTGCGTCCCGCCTAAAAGGGAGACAGGTTCCGCTTTTGACAGTTCCGATATTCCCGCTCACGGGTCTTCTTCAAAACGCAATGCGATTATCATTGTACTTGTCCTGAGCATTGTAATTGTCGGGGTCTTTGTTAAGCTTAGGCATAATAAGCCCAATAATGAACGGGTTGAACCGAAGGATCAACAGGCTCTCAAGTCTGAAACTGGGATACTGCCGTCTCTAAACTCCAAGACTGAAACCATCCCAAGTGTCGAACCGAAGATTAAGTCAGCCGCCAACCCTGAAACGAAACCGGTAGTTCCGATTGAATCTGGGATACTGCCGCCTGAAAAGCCAAAATCCGGAACAAGCCGGGAAGCGGCGACAGTTGCAGGCAATATTGACAAGGCAAAAGAGGAAAAACATCGCAAAGCCTGTATGAATAATATTAAACAGATCGGTGTGGCATTGCAGATGTATGCCAATGTTTTTGAGGGCAAGTTTCCTGAAGCCGGCGGTGCAAAGGGGCTTAATCAATTGAGAACCGGCGGGTTCCTTGAACATCCACAGTCTTATGTCTGTCCTGCAACCGGCAACATGCCTGCAGTTCATGGACAGCCTATTACGGAGGAGTGCTGTGATTATGCCTATGTCGGCGGACTTTCCGAACATTCTGACGGCAATACCCCCATATTGTGGTGCAAGCCGGATAATCACAAGGATTACGGCAACATACTTTATGTCAACGGAGAGATAAAGGCGGTTTCCGGGAACAACTGGCTTTCCCAGACAAAGCCGCCGAAGAAGTAAGAAGAGTTTTTCCAGGGAATTACTTATTCTCCGATTCATTTCTCCCAACACTTCGATATTCGTAATTCGAATGTTCGTCTGTTCGACCTGTCTTGAGCTTGTCGAAGGATTGTTCAAGAGTTTAAGAGCCTGCTCGAAAAGGTATAAGAAGAACACCCCTTACGGGGTTAACTACAAATAAAAAACTCTGGATTTGAGGCGAATTTGTTGGTAGTCAAGCTCGTAAGAGCTGTTCCAAAAAAACTTTTCGAGCAACCTCTAATTAAACTACAGGCTGAAGCCTGTGTTACTAAGAGTTGCGACCTTCGGCCGCCTAATTTGACGTATGGGAATTTCAAAGTTATCGATATTCTAAATTCAGTTTTTTGCGAATTGCGAAATTCAAACTTGGAGTGCGGCAATTTATTGCCGCCTTTAACTGCGGAATTTATTCCGCACCAGAAGTAAGGTAATTCCGCGAAATGAATTTCGCGAAACAAGGCGGTAACAAGTTCCCGCACTCCAAGGATGCTTCGCATCAAGAAAAAGAGTTGCGGCCCTTATCCGCCTAATTCAATTTTCATTCCAGGTTTTTCTTCCGGTACTCTTCAATAAGCCCCTTATAGCGGTCTGTCGGAACGCAGTTTAAAAGGAAAAGTATATTGTCTTTGAAGGCTGAATCGGTGGTTATTCCCATGTGGGCGGCACGGAGCTGAATAATATTGCTCCAGGCAACAGGGCCGTAGAAAAACGGAACCCAAATCTTTTGGCCCTCCCGTTCATCATACATGGCGCTGGACTCCAAAACCTTGCCATCTCCCGGGCCGTATTCGATCACTTTCAGTTCCCCTGTTTTTTCATTGACAGTAGCCTTCCTGGTTGTCTTTACGGCATTTCCGAGGAAAAGATAGAGCTTGACGTCTTCGGGTGGCGATGCCGGAATGCTCATTACCTCCTTGAATCTTTTTGCGCGCTGCAGGCACTTTTTCAGGTGGTCGAAAGCAATAAGTCGACGTTCCACGGGATCTTGCACATCCGGGAGAAGCACTTTGAAAACCTCTGTCTGGTCAGGGTTTGCCAGCCCCCATTTCATCTTCACCCAGATCCTGAAGTCATAGATGTCGACAGCCTGACTGTGGTCATGTTCATAGACAACTGAACGAGTCGATGGATCCGGCATCATTTGGTAATAAGTCAACCACGTGCCAACCAGGGCAGGGGGAAAGGGAGGTAAATTAGTCCCCTTCTGCATTTCCAGCAGTGTGTCAAGATATCCGGCATTGGGAGTTCCAAGAATGATCAGGCGGTCCATATATTTACTGCCCGCCCAGGTGATGATCGGTTTTTCCCCCTCTTCCGGTATATCTGCCGTCCCGTATCGGAGGTAATAGCGTGAGACCAGTCCACCCATTGAATGTCCGATCAGATCGAACTGGACATCATAATCCTTTACACCGTAAAGGACTTCATACTGTTTCTGTATATATTTTCTCTTCTCAAGAATGTATTCATGAAGTTTCGCTGCATTTTCCTGCAGGTCGCGGCGCCAGTCATAAGAGAACTGGAAAAGATTATAAAAGCTTTTTCCCTTGTCAAGAGGCGCGCCTTCCAGCTGATAACCGCCTTCATGCAGGACATTTACCAGGTTGATATAGGCGTTTTCCTTGAAGGTCATTCCCAGGAAATTCACTTCCACCGTGTTAAGTGCGCCATTTGGAACAGTATCATCCTTGATGTCCTTGAGCGGTTTAAATTTCACCATCGGGATGCTTAAAGCGCGCATTTTCTCATCCGATATTGAATATCCGTCCTCACTGCTGAACTTGCCCCAGACGTTTTTGCCGCTTTTCTTGTCAAGCATGTTGGAACCCAAAAATCCGTGGACAATAATTACCGGGTTGCGGTAAACGCCTTCATAGGCAATCGACTTTTCCTGCAGAGTCCCGATGATGCTTTCAGAAAACTTGGCGTCTGATGTATATGATCTCTCTGCGCTGGCACAGCCGGCTAAAACAGCAGGTATTACGGCAAAACAGAAAAAATAAAGAATCTTTTTAAACATGGATTTTCCCTTTCTCCTTGTAAACTATCATCATGAAAACTTTAATCAAGATGTGGAAAAAGCATCGCATTTCAGGTCTGCTTCCGAAATTTGCAGACGATAAAACGCAACTTATAAAAGCAAGTCCTTTGCTGATGCGCTGTTTTCATGGTATTGTTACTGAATGAAAAGACTTCTGTTATTAATATTGCTTTTATGCTTCCATGCGGCAATAGCCGATGTTTTCACCCTTGCCCCTTTCTCCGGCGGCGGAAAGGGTGACCCTTCCGAACTTCTCAGCAAGCTTGACCTGTGGACCGAACCGGTTGTCATAAACGGTGTTGCCGGCAGTCTTAAAATATCAGTTCTCGACATAGGGCTCCAGATTTGCATTGACCAGCTCAGGCGGAATTTCCCTGATGCGAAAATCGCAAAAAACGACAATTCCGCGCTCTTTGAAATAAGAGATAAGAACGGCGGGAGAAAAAGAATATATCTTGTTGAACTGGGCGGCGTTTATCCGGTAGTCCAGTTTTCAATTGACCTGCCGTCAAAAATCCCCGATACCCCTTCATGGCCTCATTCACTGCCTCTGCCCCCCGATTCAAAACCTGTTTCCACAATCGAATTCCCGTCCAGGAAAGCGACATACGGATTTTTCTCCACTTCCCTTCCAGCAGATGAGGCATTACGTTCAATCAGGCTTCAGATTGGCGCAGGGGGATGGCAGGCTTTCGGTTCACATGACAATCCGATGAACCCCGCCAAGGGGGATGTCTTCATCAATAAGAAGCCCCTAAGCATAATGATTGTATCCTTCTCTGAAAATGAGAACGGGGAGGTCAGAGGTGCGATCTACCGGAAGCCGATTAGGGAGTAAAGCGGGCTTGAACATCGAACATTGAACACTCAACATCGAACACCGAAGGGACAGGACATGGATGAGCGCTTATATGATCTTGGAGATAGGTTACTTGAATATTCTGTTGCCGTCATCCGATTGACTGAAAAAATTTCTAACACTAGGGCGGGCAATCATGTTGGTGGACAATTACTGCGCTCAGGAACGTCTCCGCTTTTCAATCACGGGGAAGCTCAGGCTGCGGAATCACCAAATGATTTCGTGCATAAGATGAAGGTCTGCCTCAAGGAGCTTCGGGAATCGGAAAGAGCCTTGAAACTTCTTGCCAGAGTTCCATTAATAGATGACCTGGCTGAGGTAGAAAAGCTAATTAAAGAGACTGATGAATTAATCAGGATTTTTGTCGCCAGCATTCGTACTGCAGAAAACAAAAAGATACGTGAAAATAGAGAAAACTATGAAGCTGATGATAAACAAAACATTGAGCATTGAGGACAAAAATCGTTCTCACAGCTTTTTGCACTTCTAATCCAGTTTCAAGTTTGACGTAAAACAGGCCGCCACTCATTATAGGATAAACTGCAAGTTCGTCTCCGCTTCCTTCAATATCAATGTTCAATGTTGGATGTTCAATGTTGGATGTTCAATTATGCGAATAAATAAAGGTTCGTTCACCCATATTCTGGGGCAGGCTGAAGTTTTCAGTGCAATCCCATTTGAATCCGGATATTTTCGACAGATTGCGGATTTCGCAGAGTTCGGTTTCCGCCTGTCTCGGGGTCTTGTAAAAAATGTACTTTCCGTTTTTCTTCAGCATCGGGCGGGTTTCGCAGAATATTTCCCAGCAGCTGGAAACAGCTCTGGCGGTAATTATCTCAAAACTGTTCCTCCATTCCTGTTTGACTGAAATTTCACGCGCCCTGGCGGTGGCAACAGCCATATTTTTCAGTTTCAGTATGCCTGTTGCCCGGCGCATGAAGTCGGTTTTCTTATGTGATGATTCAACGGCCGTCAGTTTCAGTGTGGGATAGGCTGACGCAAGGACTATGGACGGGAAACCCGCACCTGCGCCGATATCCGCGATTTTGAGGGGGGAGCTTTTCATTTCCGGGAAAAACTTGACGACATAAAGGCTGTCGATCACGTGTTTAATCCAGAATTCGTCCGGTCCTGTCAGCCTTGTAAGGTTGTATTTTTCATTTTCCTCTGTTAGGAAGAGCCTGAAATTTTCCATGGTTGACATAAACGAGGGCATGTCCGGGATCTTGAATGTGAGCAGAGTCTCCTCGATTTCCGGTGAAAGTTTTACATTTGTTTCCATTTCTGATTCCTGATTAAGCTCCTTTGAAATTTGCCTCTGAAGTAGGTCGGGCTTTCCCCTGTCCTGAGCTTGTCGAAGGAAGCCCGACAAGATGGCGGCCAAGAATGACCGCCCTACTTAAATGGTAAAAGTTTCTTATTGATAAAACTGGCGCACTGATTACTGAGGCAATTCCAAAATTGCCTTTTTTGAGCTGTTTTTTAAGTTGGTGTTCACGGCTTTAGCGTGTCTAACTTGTTGAATACTAAGACACACTAAAGTTGTGAACACCAACAAGAGATATTCCTGCGACAACAGTTTTTTTGCATTTTGAAATCAGCTCAAAAAATTTTTATGGTGTTTATGTCGTAAGGTGGATGAATCCATATATGATAAAAGCCACAGAATAAAGCATGAGTATTCCGGACATCGAGTATTTCCAAGTCGGGGATTTTGAAATTTGCCTTATCATGTCGCGGAGCAGATGCGGTTTTCCGCAGAGGAAAATCCCGTATGTCCCCATGATGAAGCACAGCAGCGACAAGAGGGGCTTGCAAGGTGTCTTAAATGCGAACGACTCATGCAGGAAATAATGCGCCAGGAGAATCAGCATTCCGCCGAAGGCCCGTGCGAAGAGGAAATCCAGGAAGAGATATGCAATCCAGGTGCATAGCGCCGCTGCTGGTATGAGATAGACATGCATGGAGGGGGACATCAGGGGTTTGGAGTGGAATACGCACCAGAAAAAACCCGCGCCAGCCAGAATGACCCCCAGAAGCCTGCTCCTTGGCAGTTTCTCCTTTTCAGAAATGTTGCTTTCACAGGCCTTGAATGTCCAGGAAGATGAAATGAAGAAAAAGATTCCTGTTAGAATCATGCTCAAGGCGAATATTTTTTCAGCATCCGGCAAGTTATTTCCCCTTGTTTTTGTCATATGGTTTTTCAGATAAATAATTTCATTATTTAGCAGAAAAACTATTAATTTAACATTTTATTGTGATTATGAAAGGCTTATATGTGATTTTCAACTGGAAAAACTGTGCTTTGAAATATAAATTCAGCTTTGATTTTTGAAATTTTAAAATGGAAACGGATTTGAATCGATGCTTAAACTCGGGGTGAATGTTGATCATGTGGCGACTTTGAGGCAGGTGAGGAAGACAGAATTCCCCGATCCTGTCGAAGCGGCTTTGATCTGCCAGAAAGCCGGGGCACACGGAATAACTGCACACCTGCGCGAAGACAGGCGGCACATCCAGGATGACGACATGTGCAGGCTTGCCAAGACAGTCAAAAGACTTAACATGGAAATGGCCGTTACCGAGGAGATGCTTAAAATAGCCGTAAGACTCAAACCTTACAGCTGCTGCCTTGTACCTGAAAAAAGACAGGAGCTGACAACAGAGGGCGGTCTTGATGTGGCCGGCAGTTTCAAGGATATTGCGATTGCGGTAAAAAAACTTCAGCGGGCCGGAATCATCGTCAGCTTGTTTATAGATCCTGTGATTGAGCAGGTCGAGGCGTCAAGCGAATCTGGCGCGGAATTTATTGAGCTTCATACCGGGGCTTTTGCGGAAAGCCGTGGCGGCGCTGTTAACCGTGAACTTAAAAGGCTCCGCAATGCTGCCGATTTGGCAGACGGAATCGGGCTTAAGGTGAATGCCGGACACGGGATAGATTATAAAAACATAGATGGAATAATCAC
>JBAZRS010000007.1:0-26728 GCA_041662825.1 Victivallales bacterium
TTTTCCGGGAGAGCGGCCTGTCCTTAGTGGCGGAAGACGGATTGAGAACCTGACGGAAACACAGTTTAATGGGAAAAGATGCTGGATCGCCGAGATTCCAGATGTCAAAAAGGGAAAATGGCAGTTCTCACAGCTTTTCGCAAACGGCGACAGAAGGTTCAGGCCGCGTCTGCCAAAACAGGGGTTCTACCGTTTCACCGGACTCCCGGAGGGACTCCCGCAAGGTGCCACAAGGTTTCGTCAAGGACCCGACAGGGTGCTGTTCCGAGATGGCGACATACAAAAGTGGAAAAACATTGAAGACGTGGAACTGACCGCATACCAGCTCTGGTTTGATATGCATCACCGCATCAAGAGCGTAGACATTGAAAACAGGCTTGTTGTCTTTCAGAATAAAAGCACAGGAAATCTGCGTGATGACGGCAACAATATGGTGCGGTACTATGTGGAAAACCTATTCGAGGCCATGGATCTGCCAGGCGAATGGTATCTGGATCGTCCTGCCGGGCTGTTTTACTATCTTCCCCTTCCGGATGAAAGACTGGAAACGACGACATTGATCGCTCCGTCTCTAGATACACTTCTCCTCCTCAAGGGTTCATCGGGCAATCCTGTCCGTAACGTAGTTTTCGAGAACATCGCCTTTGAACATGCCGAATGGATTCCTCCGGAAGATTTTGTCGGCTCGACTCAGTCCGGGGTTGACGTGCCGGGCGCAGTAATGCTTAAGAACGCCGAGGACTGCGTCCTATACGGTTGTTCAATCTCTAAAATTTCGCAGTACGGGGTGGAGCTTCGTCAGGGCTGTTCCGGCAACAAGATTGTCGCCTGCGCCATTACGGACATGGGGGCCGGGTGAGTCAAGGTCGGACATGAATGGATTGCACGCAAGGCGGAGATCGGGGACAAGACCATAAGGAAGTCATCACGGGTCAAACCCAGCCGGACAAGCATAACGGACTGCGATATCGGCAACGGTTCATGGAAATATCCGGGCGCAATCGGGATATGGGTCGGAAACGCCGGGGAAAACCTGATCGCCCATAATCACATCCACGACCTCAACTACACCGGCATGTCTCTGGGTTGGACCTGGGGTTATGCGCCAACGGCCACAGTCGGGGATCTTGTCGAGGGAAATCACATCCACCACATCAACATGAATCAGCTGCTCGCCGACAACGGCGGAATATATACGCTCGGTCAGCGTCCAGGCTGCATGCTACGGAGAAACCTTATCCACCATATCGGATGCCATGGTTATGGCGGATTCGGAATTTACCATGACGAAGGCACTTCCGAGCAGATAGTGGAATACAACATCGTCCACCACACTCAGGATGCCGCATTTTTCACCCATTACGGACGGGACAATCTTCTGCGCAACAATATTTTCGCATTGTCCGGAGGAGTGCTCCACATCAATCCCGGCGCAAGGGAGGAGCCGCATCGGACGACTGTCTTCGAGCGGAATATCGTCTTCTGGAATGGAGGCGGACTTGGACAGGGCCGTTCCATGGGTAAGTGGTCTCTTGAGCGTTTCCTTTTCTAGGACAACATTTTCTGGAGCGGCTCGCCCGATATTGAGCTTGGTAACG
The DNA here is from genome assembly GCA_041662825.1 of Victivallales bacterium. Lineage (GTDB taxonomy): Bacteria > Verrucomicrobiota > Lentisphaeria > Victivallales > GWF2-50-93 > GWF2-50-93. The sequence continues at coordinate 1,599 of JBAZRS010000007.1, forward strand.
GGGTCACGCTTGAAGACTGGAGGAGTCTCGGGCAGTTTAAAAACACTGTAGTGGCGGATCCGCTTATGGCCTCCCCAGATTCCGGAGACTTCACACTGAGCCAGGAATCCCCGGCCCTTAAAACCGGATTCATGCCGTTTTCTCTGGATGATGCCGGGCCCCGGATCACAAATGATTCAAAGCCCTCCTCTTTCGACAAATGGAAGGAGCCTCTAAAGACGCCGAAAAAGATAGTCCGCTCGTCAATTGACTTCTCCGCCGGCAAGGCGATTGTGACCCTGAAAAATATCGGGTACGCAAAGACTTCAGGCGTCTTCCGCATCAGCGCAGCTCCGGCGGACACTGTAGAAATAGCCGGCAATGCATTGCTCCTCTTCAATCTCCGGCCCGGTGAATCCATTCGGAGATCGTTCAGGATCAAAACACTGAAAGCCGGACGCTTCCATGTTTCCGCAACGCCAGTCCGCAGCAAGTTCCTTGTGCCGTCCTTTTCCGTGGGAGGGGCAGAGGAGAAAAGATTCCAGATTCCGATCCTGGAGAATAAGACCGCTCACCTGCTGAAAGAGATGCCGATGAGAAATCTTTCCGCTCCGATGCGTTTCGAGATAGCCGGAAAGGATTTCGGGACAATCAGGATGGCCATATGCGACGGGAATCTTATCGCTGTGGCGGAACTAGTGGACAATAAATTCATACGGGGAGATCTGCCATGGGAGGGTTCCTGTCTTGAACTTTTCTTCAGCCCGTCATCAGTCTCCGGATCCGAAATAGCCCAGCTCTTCGTTGTCCCAAAAAATGATGGCGGATGCGAACTGCTCAGGCAGCGTAACGGGACGCAGATTCCACAGGCTGGATCATTCTGCGACATGGAACGGACTGCAGAGGGATGGCGGATTGCCGTTTCCCTGCCATTAAAAGATGTGGGTATAGATTCTTCAAAGGGCGTATTCCATTTCGAGGCGGCCCTTAACGGACACTACGGTGAAAAAACCATCCTCGGACGTGTGCCGCTATGGGGAGCCGCATCGCCGCCATCATCGGTAAACGGATATGCCGAAATAAAATTCAATACTGTAAATATTTAACAAAATAAATAATCAGGAAAGAGGAGTTTGATGAGAAATCATAAATCAGGATTCAAGATCTTTGTTATTGCGGCAACGCTGTCCGTGTCGGTTGCATGCCTTTCAAATAAATCCGAGGCAGGAATAATACGTCCCGTAGAAAAAGGAATTGTGGCATATCCGGACAACATCGCAAATCCGAGGCAGCCGACAATCACCTTTGACGGCAAGGGCGCCATCGGCAATGGCATCGACGTGGAAACAAATTTTGCATACCAGTTGGCGCCGCTCATTGACTTCAAAAACGGAGGTTCGGCTTCCTTTTCCATTCGCGACACTCCACGGAGAACTGAGAAGACCGTTCTGTCGCTGATGGACGATAAGATCTCCCTGAATATTATTATAAGCCCCGCTTCAGAGGGAAGGAAAATCGTTCTGGTGCTTAAGGACGGGGCAAAAATAGTCGCGAAAAGTCCCATCGGTCCGGCATCTGAAAAGCAATGGAAGCCCCTTGATTTGAAATGGACCGCAGCAGAGGCAATCCTTAAAACATTTGACGGTGCGGAACTGAGTTTGAAACTTCCTGCCAACTTCAATCCCAAACGCTTCATGGTGGAGGCTTACCATGTTGATGAACTGGCATTGAAAGGTGATGGCGGTCTGAAATTGGACTGGGAGTCAGGTTATGCCGCCACAGGCGAGTACCGGGCTTCCACGGACAAAGTGGCATTGCGCCTGCACGGATTTGATGCGATGGTCGTTTCAAATGATCCGTTGAAACGCGACTATCCTTTCATCCAGTTGTGCAACGCATCGAACGCGGAACGTAAAGTCACCTTGCGATTTTCCCTGAAAAGTGAAATCCGGAACCGGGCCGACGACTGGTATCAGGAAGTCAAGGTTCCGCCAAATTCATCAGTTGAAACCCCGATCAAGTTTCCTGTCAAGCTCGATACCGACATCTACCATCTTTCCACGCAGGTCGAGGGAGCCGAGATGAACGAGAGGGATGCGTTGAGGAATTTCCTATTCGCAAAAAGAAGGGATGAACCCGCCGGTCCGGCAAAGTTCGGATTCCACACCTACGGGGTCAGCACACCCGGCTCCTGGCCAGACGCACTGCCCGTCCACTGGAGGCACATGTACGCCAACTGGGGCTACATCGTCGGCCCCATGTGGGTAAATGATGAACCCGGCAAACCCGGATTGAATCCCGACACTCCGCCTGAGCAGTGGTGGTGGGAGTCACGGGTCGACTGGACAATCAAAGAAGGAAGGAAAACCCTCGTCTGTCTCCTTTCCGTCCCGTATTTCCCGTGGATGCGTGAAAAGGAATTTGACGCAACCTACATGAACAAGACATATCCGTGGGGCAAAGCAGGCGGACGTCCGAACTTTGCGCGCTACCGTCAGTTCGTCAAGGCGGCTGCGGAACGCTACAAGGGCAAGGTGGACATCTACGAACTCGACAATGAGTCAAACACAGTTTCCTACAGCGGTAAGCCGGCTGCCGATTATGCCGACGTGATGAAAGCCGCCGGGGAGGAGATCCACGCCGTTGATCCGCGCGCCAAAGTCTATGGCATCTCCGGAACCAGCCAGTTCGTAGATTACATGCGCGACGCCTTCGCCACCGGAGCCGCCAAATACATAGACGGAGTGTCATGGCACACATATACGACCCCCATGCTTCCCGGAGATTCGGGACTGCCGCAGATGTTGAAACGGGCAAACGAAGTCATTGCCGCAACCGGACGGAAACTTCCGGTGATGAATTCCGAGACGGGAGTCTATGCGGCACTGAGAGAGACGTTTGACCAGCCCATCCGCCCGGAACGGCTCGCAGAACTTATCAAACAGGGTGTTCAACCGATACAGGTGCCGACAGGCTGGCCGAGTTATGCGCTTGAGGAAAAAGTCGCCGCCAAATCCGTGCTTCAAAATATAGTGTTCAATTTCGCCGCCGGAGCCGGGCAATTTTTATTTTTCGGCTGGGATCCGCAGATGGAAAAGGGGAAGTCATGGTGGGGCGAATCAGGGGAAGGCTGTTTTAACATCTTCTCCCGTGTCAAGGACGGAACGATGACCCCTTCCCTCTACACACTCGCCTGCGCAGTTGCGATGACGCAGATGGAGGGCGCCATCACGGAGAAGTCCGCGCAGGTCAACCAGGACGGCATAATCGGCGCGACTTTTGAAAAGGCCGACGGCGGACAGCTAGCCGTACTCTGGTCAGGCAGCGGACGAAGGACGGCCATGCTCCAGACCTCATGTCCCGAGATAGGCATTGTATCATTGTTCGGGATTGAAAAAACACTTGTTGCAAAGGGCGGACCTAACTCCTACCTCCACAGGATAGAATTGGATGACAGCCCAATATATATCCATCTGAAGAAACCGGGCATAACCCTTTCTCCGTCCCCGGTGATCGGTTTTGAAAGGACACCCGGCACTGCGAGTGAGCGGAAAATATCGTTCACTCTCGTCAACCGCTTTGAAACAAAGTGGACTGGGGCGATTGAATTCGCAAGCGCGGAAAAAATGCCGATCACTCCGGCCAAGGTGGGATTTTCAGTTGATCCGGGGGCGCGGAGCAAGATTGAAACCGTATGCGTTCCGCCGCAGGGAATGGCGAAAGGCATACATCTGATCGAGGCGGCGACAAAGCTTCCCGACGGAAGCCAGTTCGTGTTCCCCATCGAGATCGACGTACGCCCCAGCTTCACCGTCGGCAGGGTTGCAAACGAGTTCTCCATGAAAGACATCAGGGACTGGAAGCCGCAGGGCGGCGAGTTGGCGATCGACAGACCGGAACAGGTGGCGATCGGACGTCCGCCGGAGCTGACATCAATCCAGGAAGAACGCTACTGGAAAGGCCCGAACGAGCTTTCTGCGAAGGTCGCAACCGGATATAATGACAAGGGCTTTTTCGCCCGCATTATCGTCCGCGACAAGAACAGGGGGCCTCTCAAGACATGGCCCGGCGTCGAGGGTTCCTGCCTGGAATGGTTCTTCGATTTCAGATCACCTGGCAAGGGGCTGGGCAGCGCCCCTTATGACAAGGGAGTGACCCAGATAGTGGCGAAACCGGCATTCAGCGAAAAGGATAAAGTCGAACTCTGGTCCGCCGGCAACACGCCGGAACCGTTCAAGGGTGTCGAGGCGGTCGGAGGGGCGGCGGACGCCAGTTCGTACTGGGTCGGGATTTTTGTCCCGTGGACTGCGGTTGACAGTGCCGCAAAAGTCCCGGATTCGATCGGATTCGACGTAGGGGTCGACGGACCTCCCGCAGGTGCGGTGGGGCGCAAGAGCCAGATATTCCTGTTCGGCGGCGCTTATGACAACAAGGACGCCTCCGGATTCGGTGCCGCAATACTGAAGAAGTAAATCATGCGGCCAAGGGCCGCAACTCTTGAACAATCGAATATCGAACAGACGAACAATCGAATTACGAAGTGAAGAGAATCTGAACGTATAGTGGAATGGATTTTTGATTTACGAGCGTGACAACGCTCCGTGGAGTGCGGGAACTTGCGTGTCGGGCGTAGCCTTAGCGAAGACTGATTACCGCCTTGTTCGCGAAATTTATTTCGCGAGATTCCCATCCATGGGACGGAATAAATTCCGTCATTAAAGGCGGCAATAAATTGCCGCACTCCATGTGCGAATTTCGCAATTCGCAAAAGATGAAGGTTGGGAATTGTGTTAGACATAAACTTTGAAATTGCTTAACGTAAAATTATAATGCAATAAAAGGAGAAGAAGACATGAAACTAAACAAATCTGCTCTCATGCGATTCTGTAAACTTCTGACTGCAGCTGCGATGTTCGCAACGCTATCTTCAAATTTCGCGCAGGATGTGAAGGTGGATGCCGGCGACTGGCCCTGGGCGAAATACGGCATTCCGAAGACTGATGCAAAGACCTGCATTCCCGTCCCGAGGACGGAGGATTGGGCGATCCAATGCCATACACAGGCGATCAAAATGAAAAACCCCAGTATAAGAGTTGCGTTTCTCGGCGATTCCATAACGCACGGTTTCCAGTTTCAGAAAGTTCCGGACGGGGTGGTCTCAGCGTGGAACGAGTACTGCGGCCCGCTGGGCTCCGCAAATTTCGGCATCCCCGGAGATAAGACGCAACATGTCCTCTGGCGGATCACCGAGGGCGGCCTTTTGGATGACAAACTGAAGCCAAAGGTACTTGTGATCCTCATCGGAATCAACAATCTGTATGCATCCTCTGACTCCCCAGATGATGTCGCCAAGGCTATCACCCTTATCGTAAATTGCGCCAAGGCAAAACTGCCTGACACGAAAATACTCCTGCTCGGGATTTTCCCATGTTTCAACGTAACTCACGTCGGCACTGTCGGAGCGCAGGCTACCAACGCCATCGTCAGCAAACTGCATGACGGGAAAAAGGTTTTCTATCTCGACATCGGCGACCGTTTCATAGAGCCTGACAAAAGCATTTCTAAGGAGAAGCTGCGCGACGGACTCCATCCCAGCGAGAAAGGCAATCGCATCTGGGCAGAAGCTATGCGCCCTTATCTGGACGATCTCCTGAACAACGACGGCAAAGGCGAGATCTGGAAGAATGCCGGACTGAAGACGATCGCTGCCGAGGTTAAGGCAGGCGCGAAGGCGGAACCGAAAACCGATGACAAAAACCTGCTCAGGAACGGCAACCTAGACGAAGGCGACGGGGCCCATACACCTGGATGGATATTCTCCAAGTGGCAGTTGAAGGACGGCTCTCCAGAGGCGAAAGCTGTCGAATGGGGGAACGTTAAGGAGGCAGACGGCAACAGATGCCTCCGGATCGCAACAACTGATCAGGTTAAGACTTACATCTGGTTCCAACAGGAAATCCTTTGCGAACCGGCGCAGTCTTACTCCCTTTCATTCAGGAGCAAAGCGTCGCCTTCGCCGGTCAAAGACGGTACCCGCTATGCCAGTCTCTTTTACTTAATCGACAAGGATGGCAAATGGATAGGCGCTCCCGAGACTATCCCGGTGGAATGGTCCGGCGAATGGAAAACATGGACTGCTAAAACTACGACTCCTGAAAACGCCGTTAAGCTCGGGGTGCGCATCGGCGTATCGTTCGACGGCAAGGCTGAAGCATTTTTCGACAACATAATCCTGAATAAATAAAAAGAGGTTTAAAATGAAAATAACCATTATCTGTCTCCTCTCGGCAATTGTCCTTCCCACTGTCATGATGGCTCAGGCCCCGTCCGAATTCCCCCCTCCGAAACCCGCTGCCGACGAATCGAAATTCGGGGCGAAGATTTCACGCACCATGACCGCGCTGGCGACAAGTACGCCTGAAAAAAAGAACCCGGTGCGCATCCTGTTCTACGGGCAGTCCATCACCCAGCAGCCCTGGACCAATGCGATAACCGGCAGACTTAAAAAGGAATATCCCAATGCGGACCTGACCATAGAGAATCTTGCCATCGGGGGATTCACCGCCGAACGCCTCATGAAGACCGCCCCATATGATATCGATCCACTTTACCCGGACCTTGTGATTTTCCATGTATACAGCAGGGAAAGCAATGAGGGGGAACAGGGTGAAATTGAAAGCATAATCTCCAACATCCGTAAAATGACAACGTCCGAAATCGTCATTGCCACCCATCATATTTCACATGTCGGCAACAAATGGGCGCAGAACCTGCATGATAATTCTTGCAAGATAATACGGGAACTGGCTGAAAAATACGACTGCGAACTGGTCGATGTCAGGGAGGAATGGAAACAATATATTGCCGACAATAACATGGATCCGAAAGTCCTTCTCGCAGACACGGTTCATCTGAATCCAAAGGGGTGCAATCTTATGGAAGCCCTGGTATGGAGACACCTCCGCTACAACAAGGATTTCCCTGTCCCTCACGCCGCCTGGATAAAAAATATCCCCGCACAGCAGAACAAGGACGGCTCCGTTAAGGTCAATTTCACAGGAAACCGCGTGGATCTTGTTGCCGGACCAACGGACAAGCCAGGTACCGCAAAAATCCTAATTGACGGCAAGTCGCCATCAGCAAATCCTATGGCATATTCATTCACCCGTCCCGGCAAGGCGTATGAAGCCTGGTGGCCGGCCGTCCTTACTGTCTCTAGCCAGAAACCGCTGTTGGTGGAAGATTGGACTTTGAAGATAACCGAAATCAGCGATGATGCCAAGAATTTCAAGTTCGAAGTCTCCGGCAGCAAGACCGGTCCCGACGGTTCGGGAAGCAACGACGCTAAATTCATTTCAAAATCGGAACGCGTGGTGATTGATCCCAAGGATTTCACTATAACCTCCTCACAGAAGTATACCAACAAAAAATGCCCGGTAGGTTTTGAAATCAAGTGGTCGGTGGCGCCGATGTTCCAGGATGTTTATACAGCTCCCAAGAAAGTTGATCCGGCAAAACCGGTTCGCAACACCCTGGTGAAACTCATAGAAAACGGCCCACACACCCTTGAAATAATCCCGAACGGCGACGGTGATGTTCCCGTAAAAGAGATTGTAGTGTATCAGCCTGCTTTGAAATAGGCGGACCACCACCACAGCTTTGAATATCGAACCGACGAATTTGGAGTTCAAGCTTTAACTTGTATTGATGATTGATATGGGCTTTTAGATTTATTGATTCGTCCGCAGCGGACGAATCACATGGAGTGCGGTAACTTGTTACCGCCTTGTTTCGCGAAATTTATTTCGCGGAATTTTACGGGACGGAATAAATTCCGTCATTTAAGGCGGCAATAAATTGCCGCACTCCATGTGCGAATTTCGCAATTCGCAGAAGAGAAAATTGGAAATTGAATGTTGGGTACTCAAAACTTTAAAACTCTTTAACATTAAATTAGAACGATAATAAATATGAACAAGAGATTGAAACTCGCAGGAATTGGCTGCGGCGGCCGTACCCGCACCTACATGATGCTGGCGGCGCGCATGCCCCAATACTACGAGGTTGTGGCGGGAGCAGACCCGAATGAGGAGCGACTGCGGCAGACAAAGGACATCTCATGCAATCCGAACTTCCGGTGTTTCAAGGACGACAGGGAGATTCTCTCCCAGCCCAAGCTTGCCGATGTGATGATAATAGGCACACAGGACAGTTTTCACGCTGAACCGTGCATCAGGGCGATGGAGAAGGGTTATGACATACTGCTGGAGAAACCGATCGCCACAAGCATCTCCGATGTCATCGCCCTGGAACGCATGGCCGTAAAATTGGGGCGCAAGGTTCTCGTATGCCACGTGCTCCGCTACACTCCGTTCTATACGAAGGTCAAGGATATCGTCGACTCGAGCGCACTCGGAAATATAGCCACTTTGAATGCTTCGGAGGGGGTAGATCCATGGCACCAGACTCACTCCTATGTCCGAGGTCACTGGGCCGTCACCGCTAACGCCACACCTATGATTGTCGCCAAAAGCTGCCACGACATGGACATAATATCCTGGCTGATCGGGAGAAAATGCGAAACTGTCTCAAGCTTCGGTTCGCTGACTCACTTCACCTTCGCCAATGCGCCGAAAGGTGCTCCGGAACGTTGCGTCAAAGGATGTCCGGTCGGCCAATCCTGTCCCTACAATGCAATGCACTATCTCGGCCGTCATCGGAGATGGCTCCAGTACGTCTTCGACCATGGCAAGACGGCCAGTGATGAAGAGATCATCGAATGGCTCGCTAAATCCCCATGGGGACGCTGCGTCTACCGCTGCGACAACACGGCAGTTGACCGACAGGTCGTAGCAATGGCTTTTGAGGGCAGCGCAAATGCGACTTTTACAATGACCGCCTTCTCCCAGGGACGCAACATCGAAATATGCGGAACCAAAGCCGTTCTGCGCGGCGGCGAATTCACCAAACAAAACCTGGGTTGCGATATCATCGTCAGCGACCATGCCACCGGTGATGCCGCCAAATACAGTGTCAACGCGGATGTCGGCGGATACGCCGGCCACAGCGGAGGGGATCCGGGACTGGTAATGAATCTGCACGAGGAGATGTCGAAAGACGATCCGGCGCAGATGCGCTCCTCGATCACGCAATCCCTTCAGAGTCACCTTATGGGATATGCCGCCGAGGAGTCGCGGCTCAGCGGCAAGACAATTGACCTTAATGAATTCCTTTTGAAAAATTCACGAATGCAATAATAGGCTATGACATGCAAGGAGATGTAAAATAATGAAAGCCATCATGCTCATGTTTGATTCGCTCAACCGCCACATGCTCCCGACGTACGGATGCGACTGGGTGCAAGCGCCGAACTTCAAAAGGCTCGCTGAAAGAACTGTAACTTTCGACACTTGTTACGTGGGCAGCATGCCCTGCATGCCGGCTCGGAGGGAATTGCATACCGGACGTCTTAATTTCCTGCACAGAGGTTGGGGGCCAATAGAACCCTTCGACGACTCCATGCCTGAAATCCTGAAAATGAACGGGATATGGAGTCATCTGGCAAGCGATCACTACCACTACTGGGAGGAAGGCGGGTGCAACTACCATACCAGGTACAAGACATGGGAGATCTCACGCGGACAGGAAGGCGATCCATGGATAGGCGACCTTAATGTCCCCGATATTCCAAACCCGAATCCGCTGAGGAAAAACCAGTGGGAGATGCAGGACTGGATAAACCGCGGCCATATCAGGAATGAATCCGAAATGCCCCAGGCCAGGACAGTCGACATGGGATTGTCATTCATGAAGAGGAATGCGAACTGCGACAATTGGTTTTTGCAGATAGAAACCTTTGATCCGCATGAGCCATATTTCGCCCCGGAGAAATACAGGAAACTCTACGACTATGACTTTTCAAAGTTTACAAACGACTGGCCCCCATACAGCCCCGCCGACGACAGGGCTCTCTCAAAACATTATCAGATGTTGAATGCTGCGTTGATTTCGATGTGCGATGATCATCTCGGCAAAGTCCTTGACGCCATGGACAGTCTGGCTCTCTGGAAGGATACCATGCTCATAGTGAACACAGATCACGGTTTCCTCCTCGGAGAACATGACTGGTGGGGCAAGTGCAGGATGCCGTTTTACAACGAAGTCGCCAACACTCCGCTTTTCATCTGGGATCCCCGGCACGGAGTGAAGGGGCAGAGGCGTAAAAGCCTTGTCCAGACAATAGATCTCCCTGCAAGCATCCTGGAATATTTCGGAATTCCGCTACCGGAAAACATGCAGGGAAAACCTCTTTCTGAAACCGTCAGAAATGACAAGCCGGTTCACGAAGCGGGACTATTCGGCATCTTCGGTTCACAGGTGAACTGCACCGACGGCAGATATGTTTACATGCGCGGTGCAGTCAGGGAGAACAACACTCCGCTTTATGAATACACCCTTATGCCGACGCACATGAGGCGGACATTTGGTGTGGAAGAGTTGCACCGGATTGAAAAACTTCAGGAACCGTTCAATTTTACAAAGGGCTGCAAAACCATGAAAATCCCAGGAAGTAAATCTGGATGGAACACGGCATGCGGCAGGACAGAGCTATACGATCTGAAGTCAGATCCGAAACAGTTGAAGCCAATTGAAGATAGGGCAATTGAGGAAATGATGTGCAGGCATATTGCAAGAATGATGAAGGAGAATGACGCGCCTGTTGAACAGTTCGCAAGACTCGGGATGGAAAAATATGTTTGAGGCGGAACAATATATATAAGTGAAAATATGAAACATTGCATGACTCCAAGGGAACGATGGCTGGCGGCAATAAGGATGGAACCTGTCGACAGGCTTCCGTTCTGGCCGAAGCTGGACGATGCGTATCCGATGGCGCAGGAAGGCCGTTTCAAGAATATGGATATTGAAAGCATTAATGAATGGATCGGCAGCGACAATCATGTCTGGATACCGCCCTGCTTAAAAGAGAAACACGATACGACATCAGTTGAACACTCCAGAAATGGAAATGAAAGCAGGACCGTCTTCAAGACCGCGCAAGGACGTATGGAGGCGATCTGCCATTTCGACGAAACTTCCTGCTCCTGGCATCCTGTCAAATTTCCGGTGGAGACTCCGGACGATATTCTTTTAATGACCGATATTTTCGAGGATATCTCTGTTGACCCTGACATTCCTGAACTTGAGAAGGCCGCCGGGAAGGTGAGGAGTATAGGACAAAATGCCGTAACCAACACATGTTTCGGAAAATCTCCATTAATGTCCTGGGTTGAAGATCTGGCAGGAGTGGAAACCGGTCATTATCTTCTTGCTGATCAGCAGGAGAACGTAGAAAAGCTTTTCGCGGCAATGCAGAAGGTGCTTGTTGAAAAAGGGAAGACCGTCTGCAAATGCCATCCCGCCGATCTGATCTATCTAAGTGAAAACACTTCAACCACGCTCATATCCCCGGATCAGTACAGGGCATACTGTTCGCGCCATGTCGGAGAATGTGCGAATATCGCAAAAGCCTCGGGCAGGTATTTTGTCATCCATATGTGCGGACACCTGAAAGGGATACTGCCGGAGCTTTCAAAGCTGAGTGCAAGGGCCTTCGAAGCGTTCACGTCTCCTACGCTTGGAAACACGACTCTCCTTGACGGCCGTCTCGCATGCCCGGACAAATGCCTGATAGGCGGAACGAATGCGATGCTTTGGCTGAAGACTCCTCAGGAGATCATCTCCCAAATCAGGAACAGACTTGACGAACTCCCTCACCACAGGGGAATAGTGGTCTCGCCCGCAGGACTTATGCCTCCAATGTGCAAGCCCGAAACAATCAGGGAAGTCTGCGAATGGGTGAAAACATATCCAGTAAGAAATTAGGACTTGTAATTCATAAAAAGACAAAAGAACATAGTGATATTCCTCATTACCCGTTCACACTGAAGCGATGATTTCTTTTTCCGGTCATACGGCAGAGAGAAATCGGAAAATCCGCCCTGCATTATCCAATTTTTTGAATCTCACCTAAACATATACATTTCTAAAAATGCCTGCCATAATATGCTTCCTTATAAATTTTTAATTTATTTCATTTTTCCTATTGCCATTTATCTGATTATATTATAGTATATATTATAATATAATTACCGGTATAATCTTGGGAGTTGATTAATGAATACTTTATTTGAACCGATTCCGGATTTCAAAAAGGCAAGAGGCAACCCTTTATATTTATCAATAGCCGGACATATAGAGGAATTGGTCAAGTCAGGCAAACTCAGTCACGGACAGAGACTTCCGACAACTGCAGATTTCGCAAAAATGTTTAATGTCACAGTTACAACTGCCCAACAGAGTCTCAGCACGCTTATGGAGAAAGGACTGCTCAGTCGTTCAACCCGCAAAGGCACCTTCATTAACGTCAGTCCGATGTCCAGAAACATCGCAATTGTATTCGGTTCTAATCCGCTGGAATATCCGAGTTTCTACTACCGCCAGCTTCTCAAATATTTCGGAGAATTGGGAGATGAAGCGGGTTTGAACATATCCTGCCACTTCGCGCTGGGCGGAAGCAGTTTTGAATCTAAGACAAAAATGCTCAGGGAAGATGCCAGAAATGGTCGCTATGCTTACATCATCCCTATTTTCGGAAATCCGGAACTCATGCGGTGGTTGTTATCACAAAAAGATGTTCCCTGGATCTGGCAACCTGACGTAGACGTGCAATCGATGGTACACGACGGTCTTTCGTATCTTCTTGAAAAAGGTTTCAGAAAAATAACATTCGTCTCTCAGTGCCTGTCGGTGAAAAACGAACTTGGAAACACAGCTGGAATGGAATATCAGGGCGCATGGAATGCGTTCGCCGTAAAGGGACTTCCCATCCCCGGAGACATGTTCAAATACTGGGGTGGAACTACAGAAGACGGATACAGGGAGATAAAAAAAATCATGTCCGATAAAAATTCCAGGCCCGAAGCCCTGTTCATCAACCATGACCTACTTACAAAAGGCGCACTTAAGGGACTTGATGAAATGGGCTTGAAAATCCCTCACGACATTGCGCTGATAACTCACGCGAACAAGGGAGATGTCTTTGAAAGCAGCATCCCCCTTACCAGACTGGAAATAGATCCCTATGAGGTGGCCAGATCGATGATCAACTATGCAAAATCAAGAATTTTGAATATGCACGGAAACATAGAAGCGAAGCTATTGAAGGATCCGGACATCATTAAGGCGAAGCTTATAATCGGAAAATCATGCGGGGAAAAGTAAGGGGAAGTTCTGGAATTCGTAAGTTCGGAAGTTCGTGAGTGCGGAAGTTGGGGAGGCGGTCGGTAATCGGAGGCCAGTTGTCGGAAAATAATCAATGAAACTTAAAATTAAAAGCAGGAGTAGAAAATGAAACAGACATTTCAAGGACATCAGAAGATGGAGAGATTCAATCCTGTTTGTAAATCCTTTGTCTACAAAGGATTTACTCTCATCGAACTCCTCGTGGTGATTGCGATCATCGCAATCCTCGCGGCAATGCTGTTGCCGGCCTTGAAAAAAGCAAAGGAGCAGGCGAAATCGATAGTCTGCGTCGGCAATCTAAAGCAGATTGGAATCGCTTCGGGAATGTATGTTGACGACTATGGGTATTTTACTCCACGTTACTATATTGTTCCCACAGTTGACGGTGCAAATACTGTCACTTTTGTGCAGATGCTGAAACCTTATCTTGATTTAAAATATTGCTATTACCCGGATTATACTGTCCCAAATAATGCAATAAAGTCTTCCGGACCGTTTATTTGCCCAAGTGATGAAAAACGTATTGGTGTGTCAGGGCAAGCGCCAATAACCCCTACACCTACTTATAGGGATGGAGCCTATTCGTCATATGCAATCTATCAGTATATCGGAGAAAAAAAGGCAACTCAAGTAAAAACACCGGATACGACCATCCTGCTAATTGACGCCCAAACACAATACCATTTTAAAGTACTGAAAGACAATTTTAATGCCCTTTATTATTTTACCGGATTGGATTTTGTAGCATCTCGAAGACACAACATTGGGCATAATGTACTTTTTGCCGAGGGCCACGTCGAGTTGCAAAAGCGCAACGATTTGAAGCTTAGCATGTTGCCGTGGAGCAGCAATTGACAATCAGCAGTATGTTAAAAACGCAATCGAATCTGAAAGTAGAAACGGCGACAGCAATTGCCGTATTGACACTGTTCTTTTCACCAGCAGTTCCATGTCCTGTGTTCCATCTGGATGTATCGGCGGCGGAGCTTATAGGTAATCTTATTGACACCGACTTCACTCACTGGGATCAAACTCCTGGATGGCGACACTGCGAAAGCCAGAACCTAAAGGACGCTGGGTTCAAAGTCAGAAAAGAAAAAGAGATTATGACCCTCTATCTTCCCGAGGTCCAGGGGGCAGCCCAATGCGTGTTCTTCCAAACTATTCCCCTCTCTCCAAAAATTGAATATCTCGTATCGGTGAATATTGTCTCGGACAAGGGTGGCGAATTAAGCCTAGTCTACATCCAAAACGGATCTCCATTTAAGACATCCTGGTCAAAATCGTTCACGCTTGTCCCAGGGGAAAACCGCATCCGCTCGTATTTCACGATTGAGAAAGTCGAAGAGGGAAGCAGCAGCTTCCGTTTCATCCTGGACAAGCTCCGTGGAAATGTGCAGCTTTCCGACCCCATGCTGCTTTCAGTGCTGGAAAGCAAGGAACTGCTGGAGCAGAAGCTGACACAACAGAAAATCCCCACCTCCATCTCGGCGCAAGTCCCAGAAACGCTTGTGCCTGCCGCATGTCCGGGCAACAGACACGACGCAATTAACGCACGTGTTAAGCAGGGGAATGTCGATCTTGTCTTCATCGGCGACTCAATTACCGAACAGTGGAAGTACAAAGGATCCGGCGTAACTTATCTTGGACTGCAGGGCGACGAAGGTGGACAGGAAACAGATGAAGGAAGGATGTGGAAGGGGTCCGTATGGGACAAGTTCTATGGGAAGCGTAACGCCGTGAACATGGGAATCGGCGGCCAGCGGACGCAGCAGATCCTCTGGCGCATGATGAATGGAAACCTGGATGGCATCTCTCCCAAACTGGCTATACTCATGGCCGGCGGCAATAACCTCTTATCAAACACGGAAGAGGAAATCGCAGCAGGAGAAAAGGCGATTGTCGAGAAGTTACGTAAAAAGCTGCCAAACACGAAAATCCTCCTTCTTGCATACTTCCCCAGGGGGATGAACAAGACGGACGCCATACGGATAAAGAATGACAAGGTCAACGAAATAGTTTCCAAGCTGGCCGACAACACCAATGTCTTTTATCTGGACATCGGCGGCAAGTTTCTCAATGACGACGGGACGCACAACTCCGCCGCGTTCGAAAAGGACGATGTCCACTTGAGCGGTGTCGGCTATGAAATATGGGCGAGCGCAATCGAATCTACCGTTGTGAAGCTCATGGGTGAAAAGTAAAGAGCCGCTTGAATTTCGTTCGTAGTCAAACCCGCAAGGTTTGTTCATGAATTGTTTTTTCGTTTGAACAATTTTCTACATAATGAAAGGATGATCAGATGCAAATTAACCGGAAAATCAGAATGGTGTATGAAAATACTTTATCTTTACTGTTCCTTTTCCTACTAATATCATGTTCGCCCCTCTGCATGAAATCATCGGCGGCGGAAGGTAATCTGATCGATGGGAGCTTTTCACGATGGGATCAGACCCCGGGATGGAGGTATAGCGCAAGCCAAAACCTGAAGGATAAGGGATTCAAGGCCAGCCCGTCAACGCTGCTGAAGCTGTACATGCCAGAAGTCCAAGGTGTTTCCGAATGCACGTTCTTCCAGAATGTTCCTCTGGCACAAGGCAAGGAATATTTCGTGTCAATACGGGTCAATGTCGAATCCGAAGGCAAATTCGACATATACTACATTCAAAACCTAGCCCCCTATAAAATGACATGGTCGAAATCATTCGCCCTTTCTCCAGGGGAAAACCGCATCAACGCCTGTTTCACGCCAGGCAAGATCGAAGACGGGGGCAGCAGCATCCGCTTCAAATTGAGCAATGTCCGCGGAACTGCGCTTGTTTCTGATCCGCTCCTGACAGCAACGGCAGGGAACAGGGAATTTCTTGAACAGAGAATTGGACGCGAAGCGGAATCCATAATTCTGGATTTCAGGGATGGGACAGGCGGCCCGACAGTGATTCAGCCTGCGACTTCCGCGGAGGCGCTTCCGGATGAATCGCTATGGGCTCCCTTCAACTGCATATACGATAAGAACTCCTGGTCTGGAAAGATCCCCGAATCATGGCCGCAAGCCTACAGGGAGGGAGATCCGGCAAATTGGAAAAAACTCTGGATAAAGAAGAATTTCAAGCTGCCTGAAGACTGGAAGGATTCCATTGTCGAACTCGACATGGAGGTCAACACAAAAGCTGAAATTTACCTGAACGGACGTAAAGCAGGAGAAATCAACTGGCCCAACGACAGTCTGTTCCTGGTGCCGGACCAGTTCAAAAGCGGAAACGCGGAAAACAGCCTGACAATTTTCATGGACAGTTCGCTGCCGCCGGATCCGGTGCTTGGTGCCATCCTCGACGAAGCGAAAACGGCAATTGGCGCACCGTCCGTCAGGGATTGCCTGCTGATCAGGAAAAATCATGCCATGGCCGTGAAAGATGTGTTCATACGGACATCCGTCAGACAGAAGCAGCTTAATGTCAGGGTCAACACGTTCCTGCCGTCCGGACCGATAAAAGTCATCCCGGAATTCGTCGTCTATGACAATTCCGACGGCACCCCTGTCTTTTCCCGAAAGTGTCCCGAGCAGGATCTGAAGGACGGATGGAATGAATTTTCACTGGACTGGCTGGCGCCGAAGCTCTGGGATGTCGGAATGCCGAACATGTATCATCTCGCATTGAATCTCCACGCCTCCGACGGGAAACTGCTCGCCGCCCCGCCGCTTGAGCGGTTCGGTTTCAGGGAATTTGAGATCACCGGCAGGGAGATAAAATTGAACGGGCGCAATCTGCGCCTTGCAATGGGCTCCTTCCCTGTCTGCGGCAACAACCGGGAGCTTTTCAAGGGCATGCTGTCATACGGCTATAATATGTATTTCGATCCGGTATCTGTTCCCGGAGTATACAACCATAAGCTCTACCGCCGTGCCAGGCTCATTGAATACGGGCAGATACCCAACACAGAAGCCTGCAATGAAACCGGTGTGGTTCTCTTTGCTTCTGCGCCACCGGTTTCCTCTCTTTATGAAAAACCGGAAGCCCTGGTTCCCAACGGCAGGATTCAGCAGCTGCTGCAGCACCATTTCTACCGTTACGTCCGCAAGCTCTACAATTCGCCGAGCATCATCGCCTGGAACGTCGATTACAGCCGATGGTACTGGGGGAATCCTTTAATCACACCCGAAGTATTCGGGAAAGCCGAAGCTCCAGCCACCCTGGGGGGATGGAAGAGTTCCGCGTGCTGGAAAAAAATAACCCAGTCGATGAGGCAGGTCGATCCGACACGCTTCTTTGTCGGGCACAACAATGACGCCGGCGACATTGCCGCACCGTTCATCTACATGAACTGGATGCCGGAACAGGAATATATGGAATTTCTTTCAGATTGGAAGAAGAATCCCGGCAAGCCCATCATGGGTTCCGAATGCGGAACACCTGCGTTCGGAGGAGACTGCCTGCGCCGGACCATCATCAAGGATCCGCTGGTGACCGAATATGCGGCCATGCGGATCGGGGATCTCGCCTACGAAATGGAGACTGATGCCTATACTGAAACCATTGACAAGTACGCAGAGAGCTTCAAACACGGCAATTACAGCATAGGCTGGGATCAATTTAAAAAGGAAATAGAAAGCCGGCGCGACAAGCGGTTCCCCGCCGGCGGATATTTGCTTTTCCCGTCCGAAACTCTTTCCGGAACGGCGTTTCTTCAGATTTCCGCCAGTTCGCTGGATGTCTACCGCTACTGGCGGGCCGACGGAGCCAATGGAGGCATAACCAACTGGGTTCCCATGGGGCAGATGTTCTACACAAAGACAGATCCCAAGGCGTCCCAGGACAAGTTCAATTCATTTATGACGGGAGGCTCCAAATTAACCCCCCAATACTTGAAAGCCTCAAGGCCAACTGCCAGCCGGTTATGGCGTTCATTGCCGGTTCCCCGGAATTTTATGACCGGGGGCACAACTACAATTCAGGCGGTGAAATTGCAAAACAGATCGTTGTCCTCTTCGACAGTCCCGCCGGAGCTCCGGTCACCTGCAAATGGACCGTGAAGCTGGACAGCAAGACGCTGCTGGAAAAGTCAGTTTCACTCAACCTGACTTCCGGCTGCACTGAAAAGATTCCACTCAGCGTCAAACTGCCCGAATGCGCAACCAAGCAGCGGGGATTAATTGAGCTGTCCCTGATATCAGACAAGAATGACTTGATTTCAACCGACTCATACAATTTTACCGTATTCCCGGATATTCCTCCGGTGACGGCAAAAGGCGGAGTTTATATTTTCGCCCCAGGACAGGATACGGCAGACAGGCTGAAAAAACTCAATGTCACCCATGAATCAATTGAGCCGGGAGCCGTACCCGCAAAGGCAGGAACCATGATCATAGGATCAAAATGTCTGGAGAAATACGGGAGCCTGAAGAATCTGAAGTCATGGATCCAGTCCGGCAGCCGCCTGGTAATCCTGGAACAGGACGGGAAATCACTTGGGAAACTTGGCTTCAGGACGATAGACGCAAGATCGCGGCAGGTATTCATCCGTGATGCCTCCCATCCCCTGATCAAAGGTCTTGACAACGAGGATTTCACCCTATGGCAGGGGCATGGCGCTTTGCTGCCGAAAACCGGAACGGAGCTGTCCGCATATATGCGAAGTCCGCACTGGGGCAACAGGGGGACAGTGTCCTCGGTTTCGATTGAAACTCCTCACAGCGGCCCTTTCAAGCCACTGATGCAATGCGAGTTCGATCTGAACTATTGCCCTTTGCTGGAGATGCGCCATGGAAAGGGGGAGATACTATTCTGCCAGTTGGACGTTTCCAGCCGCGAGGGCGGAAAGGAACCGCTGGCGGATATGATACTTGCTGCTTTCGCAGGCCTTCCCCTGCCTGATAATTCATCACGTCCGACTTTCTATCTGGGATCGCAGGAAGGATTTGAGGTCAGCAAGCAGTTAGGGCTGTCGGCAAAAAAAACAGATTCAATTGATACTCTTCCTTCAAACTCTTTTATTCTCGTAGGAAATAATGCAAAACTTTCCGATACGCAGAAACAGCAATTGAAGGGTAAAATCAAAGAAGGATGCAATGTCCTGGTTTTAGCGCACGAAACTTCTTTCATTCCAGAATGTTTCGATGTTTCCCCTGAAAAGGAAGACCGATATGCCGGCCTGCGAACTTCGCAGGATTTCACGGATCCTGTTTTCAATGGGCTTGGGCCGTCGGAAATGCATTGGAGGGCGAAGCTGCCAGTCAATATTTTGAAAGTCAAGGTTGAAAACTCTACAATTATTCCAGGCGGAGTCCTCGGAAAAGGCATGCTCGGGAAAGGAACCGTTGTCCAGTATCAGATGCCTCTGGAGGCTCTCAAATCAAAGGGCAAAGTAGCCGAATACACTTTATGGAAGCAGTACAGGATCCTGTCCCAGTTCGGACTCAACCTCGGAGGCGAGTTTGAAGACCAGTTCATCTTCTGGGATGCCGACGGGTGGTTCAAGGAGGAGTATGATATCCTTCAGACCTGGTTTGCGGTCGGTCCTTTTGACTGCAGGGATGTGCAGGACGGACTTGACCGGCAGTTCATCAAAAATGAATCTCTTCCTCACTGCTGGGGAAAGGTTACAGCGGTTGATCCGGCATGCAATCTTGAATGGAAACAGTTCAACCGGACAGGATCAGAACTCTTTTTTGCGAAGATCGCAGGATTCCCTGTGGACAATGGGAGAAAGGTTGCCTACTTCGAGAACTTCTTCGAATCAGCCCAGCCCGGCAGGGGAATATTGCACCTTGAAGTCGACTGGTATGCGAAGGTCTGGCTCAACGGAAAGGAAATCATCCGTCTTGACCGCTCCCCTACTCCGGTCGGGCCTCCCGAAGTGGTCTTCCTTGGCAAGGACGAATATGAAGTGCCTCTGGAGAAAAAGAACAGGATAGTTGTAAAAGTCGTATCCGGCTCGATGGGGCTCAGCCTCCATCGCGTGATGATAAAATCCAAGACCGACGCCGAAGGCGGAGGATTGAAGTCAATGTATATGACCACTCTCAAGGAAGGCGATCTGCCGTACCTTCATTACCGCTGGTGACGCATTTGCTAATAGTCTCGGAATAGAATGGAATGGAGTTCTAAAATAAATCTAAATTTTGAAAGAGGGAAATATGAGCCAGGTGAAAATCCTTACTACTATTGCATGTGCGGCGATCCTGGGATTGTGCGGTGCAAAAGTATTCGGCCAGGAAAAGAAAACAGATGAGCTGAAAGTAGCGGAGATCTTCGGCAACAGCATGGTATTGCAGCGCGACATGGAGATCCCCGTGTGGGGATGGGCGGAAAAAGGAGAGGAAATAACGGTCGAATTCAACGGATACGTGAAGACAACCGTGGCTGGTCAGGATGGCAGATGGACGGTCAGGATCGGTCCCTTCACAGCCGGCGGTCCATATTACATGAAGATCAAGGGAAAGACCACCCGTACCATCGGCGATATCATGGTCGGAGAAGTCTGGCTTTGTTCCGGACAGTCGAACATGCAATGGCCCCTTGAAAAAATGGAAAATGCCGAAGAAGAGATAGCCGGAGCCAATAATCCCGATATACGCATTGTAACAGTACGAGGAGGCGCCACTCTCGAACAGAAAAAAGATTTATCCCCTGAGTGGATATCATGCAAGTGGACCAGGTGCCACCCTTCTACTGCGAAAACTTTTTCCGCTCCGGGCTATTTTTTCGGACGCGAGTTGTACAAGTCTTTGAATGTACCGATTGGGATCATCTCTACGGCAGAGGGTTCCAGCCCGTTGCGTTCATGGATCAGCCCAGACATCCAGAAAAGCAATCCACTGTTCAAGGCGGTTCTGGATGATTACTCCACCTACGCGGAGCGCAAGAAACCGTATAACGCCTATTTGGAAGCGCTGAAGAAGGCTAAGGCCGAAGGAACCAAGGAGCCGCCGTTCCCTGGCAATTTCGAGGCCTACGGCGACGGGCCGGGCATGTTCTATAATTCCCGTGTCTATCCGCTGGCCCCCTTCGCCATCAGGGGAGTCGTCTGGTGGCAGGGGGAGAATGAAGCGATATACAAGCATGCGGACGGTTACAAGGATCTGTTCCCGGTACTTATCGAGGATTGGCGCAGGTTGTGGGGTCAAGGTGATTTCCCCTTTCTGTTTGTCCAACTACAGCCAATAGGTTCACCCGCGAAGGAGCCAGTTGAAAGTGCGTGGGCGGAGGTGCGCGACGGACAGAGGCAGACTCTCAAGGTGAAAAACACAGGCATGGCCGTCACGACAGACATCTGCGATGCATCTCTTCATCCAATCAGGAAGGCTGAGCTGGGAAAACGTCTAGCTGCGGCAGCGCGAAACATCGCCTATGGGGAGAAAATAGTCTGTTCCGGACCGATTTTCGACAAGGCAGAATTCAAGGACGGGAAAGCTTATATTTCGTTTTCCAATGTTGGAGGCGGACTGGTCGCGAAAGGCGACCGGCCGGAAGGTTTCTCCATTGCAGGCGCTGACAATAAATTCGTCCGGGCTGAAGCTGAAATATTCCAGGACAAAGTGATAGTCCACAGCTACAAGGTGCCAGATCCGAAAGCGCTGCGCTACGCATGGGCCGACAATCCGTCAGGCAATCTCTTCAACAAAGAAGGGCTACCAGCATCATGCTTCCGAACCGACGAGCAAGCAGGTTTTATGGATAGAGAGTCCCAATTGAGTAAAAAATAAACCAATCATTTAATAATTACTTTCATATAGCAATATAACAAGATAACTTAATACGGTTTCATATTTTTCTTGAATTCATATATGAAAGAATGAATCATATATAAATGAACGTAATAATATTGCATGCCGACCAGCTCAGGTATGACGGAGTAGGATGCTGCGGAAATCCTCATGCCGTTACGCCGAACATTGATATGCTGGCGGCGGATTCCTGTGTCTTTGACCGCCACATAGTCGCCAATCCCGTATGCATGCCGTCACGCGCAAGCCTCATGACCGGACTTTATCCGCCCGGACACAATGTCTGGACAAACGGAGTCCCGCTGAACAGGAGCGAGTATGTCAGGCGCGACACAAAATACCTGGGGGCGGAATCATTCAGGGAACCTGCCACTGTAGCGGAAGTTTTCGCGGCATCCGGCTATGACACCGCCCTCTTTGGAAAACTGCACCTTACACCGAACATAGCCCCTCTCGAATATGGATTCCAGGAATGCTGGGGCAACTGGGCAAGGGGCGATTTTGATGACTGGCACGGTCCCTATTATGGATTCCGCCATGTCGACAATACCTGCGGTCACGGTGAACAGCCATGCCTTAACGGCCACTATTCGCTCTGGCTGAGAAAAGAACATCCGGATCTCTTCAAACGACTTTCAAAAGGTGAAAAAGCCGCTCCGAGCCCAATCCATAAGATGAAGGATCTTTATCCATCATTGGTTCCGACGGAACTGCATTACGACAATTGGCTGGCCGGACGTTTCGAGTCATACCTAGAGAAGGAACGCCCGAAGGACAAACCGTTTCTGGCGTTCATCGGATTTCCCGACCCGCATCATCCCTTCACTCCTTCATATGATGCCGCCTCTTTGTTCAAGGATGCAGATGTAAGCACCCCTAATGATTCAGATAACAAGGGCATGTCCGATTCCCCTTCCCGGGAGATTGTGCAAAACAGCACAGTCGTATCAACCCTTTCAGAGGAAGAGAGGCGGATCATATCCCGTTACACTTATGCAATGGTGTATCAAATCGATCTGGCGGTCGGAAGGATAGTTTCCGCCCTGAAAAGAAACGGAATGTGGGATGACACGGTAATCGTCTTCACCAGCGACCACGGGGATTTCCTCTGCGATCACGGATGTCTGTACAAAGGCCTCGTCGGATTCGACACGCTCCTCCACGTACCGTTCATCATGCGTATTCCTGGCTCGGGACTACCAAGGCGTGTCGCTGCTCCCATGAGCAACTGCGATGTCATGCCGACTCTGGCCTCCGTCGCCGGCGTGCCGCTGACAGGAAAAATTCATGGCCGCGACATCATCAAGGCCGTCAACGATGGAGATGCAACCGACGCCATGGCATACTGTTTCGACGGAGATCCAGCCAAGACGAACATTACTCTTTATGACAAACAGTATCGCATGACCTATTTTCCAGATTCGGATTTTGTCGAACTGTTTAATCACACTGAAGATCCGGGCGAATTGAGGAATATCGGAAAAAGCGGGAAAGGAAAGAAATTGGCACAGGACTTCAAACGTATCATGGGCGATCGAATGCTTTCTCACAACAACCCCATACTTAACAGACTCGGAGCATGGTAACAGGAAAGGTGAAATAATGTATATAGGCACGGACATACTGCCGTCTGCGGCAAAAATAAGCGGAAACGGAAAAGACGGGATGCGGAAGAATCAGCTGACCGTATTCCATGTTCCCGACAAGGTTAAAGCGTCGGCGCAAAAATGGATAAGAGAGTTCTCGAGTTTCTACGGATTCAAAAATTTGAAGGTTGTCAACGCTTCTGATGAAGACGGATTTTGGATGGTGATTTCGGACCGGCCGCGCAAGTGCGATATCGCTTCATTGGCAGATAACGCTGTTCCGGAAGCATATAAACTGCGATCTTCGCAAAACGGGATACACATCAGGGCAAACGACCGGAGTGGGCTCCTTTACGGTCTTGCAACAGCATTTCAAATACTGGGCGACAAAGGATCTCACGCCCCGATTTCCATGATAGATGACGCCCCGCAATACCCGTTCAGAAGTTTCCAGCTTGATCTTGCGCGTCAGCCGGAAACCATGGACACCATCAGAAAATGGATTGTCCGTCTGGCAATGTTCAAGATGAACAGGCTTGGCCTTTACCTGGAGGATGCATACGAATACCGTGCCTGTCCAGGCATTGCACCGGAAGGCGCATTGAATGCGGTCACATACCGGGAAATAGAGGATTTCGGGCGTCTGTGGGGAGTTGAAGTCTATCCTATGATGAATTGTTACGGGCACATGGAGAATTTTCTGCGGCACAAGAAATATAAACATCTTTCCGAGGGTAGGGAAGGAACCGCGGCAAGACCATGGATTGGCAATGCCGGCAACACCATTTGCGACAGCCTTCCGGAAGCAAGGGAGTTTCTCCGCAGCATGATCCTGGAATGGGGCGAAGTATCGTCAAGCAAATTTCTGCATGTCGGTCTTGACGAGTGCTGGAATTTCGCCAGTTGCCCGCTGTGCCGGAAAAAAGCCGAAAGGGATGGAGACGGGAAAGTATTCCTTGATCACCTGCTCTTCCTGCGGAAAACAGCAGCCGTAGCCGGAAAGAAGATCGGGATTTGGAATGATATCGTTTATTGGTTCCCCGAAATCATAAAAGACATTCCCAAAGATGTTGTCCTTTTTGACTGGGAATACGGTCATGTCCCGTCCCGCCGAAGGTATTGCGAACTGAACCACATGGCCACTGATCCCGGAAAATGGCTGGTCGAGGATAACGGATTCCAGATGGTGGCATGTCCTGCAACCAAGATTGAAAATATCAACTCATACCGGAGATACTGCGCCCCCTACAGCATTCAAGGCTTTCACTTCACCACATGGGAACTGAACCATAAATTTCTCGAGGAATGTCTGCCCGGTTTCACCTATGGCGCAGAGGTAAGCTGGGCCGCTGCACCGCTGTCAATAAATAAGTTCCCGGAACTTTTCTCCGGCATTTGGTTCGGAACAGAGGATGAACGGGTAGCAGAAGTAATTGATGTTTCGCTGACAAATTATTCAGATCAGGGACATGACTTCCGGGATCCGCTTGCGATGATCAGGCATGAGGTATCCGAGGACTCCTTCGAGTCCAAGA
>JBAZRS010000008.1:0-20743 GCA_041662825.1 Victivallales bacterium
TAAGGATGGTCTTTGACAGGAACAATGGAACTATGGCCGGAGGCGGATCTGTGATACGCATGTTCCACAGGAAAGCCCATTTCGTGGTCAAAGGCGAGAATGCGGACGAGGACAAGCTCATGAATGTCGTCCTGGACGCAGGCGCCGAAGACATAGAGGTCGAAGACGGTGTCGCCGAAATATGGGGGCCTCAGGACGCCTATGATTCCATTTCCAAGGCGCTCGCAAATGCGAAGATCGCTACCGATGAGTCCGGCCTTGTCCAGAAACCGGAAATCCTAGTCGAGGTTAAGGATCCCAATATCGCCAGGCAGGTCATGAATCTTGTCGAAAAGCTCGAGGAGAACGAAGACATCCAGGCGGTTTACTCGAACTTCGACATCTCAGACGAAGTCTTGGAAAAAGCCATGGCGGAGCAGGGGAAGTAATGTTTTGGGTTGAATGTCCAACGCCCGGCACGGAGACACAAATGTCATTTTAACCGCGAAGAAGCGAAGGTCGCAAAGAAAGACATCAAGTTTATTTTTTTCCTTCGCGTCTTGCTCGGACAGAGACAAACCCTTTTGAAAACAGGTTCTTTCTCTGACTCTTTTCCGAAAACTTTTGCCTGTTTTCATTCCTTTGCGGCTTTGTGCCTTTGTGAGATAATATCTGTTTTGATTTTAACGTTATATGTGTGTCCGATAGTAAAACTCGGGTATTGTGCCAGAGCAATCATCACCCATCCTTTGCAGTTGAATGTATCATCTGCCGGAAAATTACGCAAGAAGCTTACATTTACTTTGTTTTTCATTTAAATAAATTTCCGTTTGAATTTATTTGAATGAAAAAGTATATGATCGGCATACGTCAAACACCCTGCAGTATGTGTTTAGGGGAGTTGGATTTCCTGAATTCTCCAGGTGAGGTCTGGTATTTCTTCCTGAAAGCGCGGCAGAAAGTTTCGATATTCATGAACCCGCAGTCTGAACTGACTGTTTTCACCTCGCTGTTTGTCGTCGCGAGAAGTCTCCTCGCCTCCTGAAGACGCCTGTTTAGCAGAAGCAGATGTGGACTCGTATTGAGAAATTTCCTTGACAGGGAATGAAGGTGCGGAACACTGATCCCGGACGCCTTTGCAAGGTCTCCGGTTGTCAGATCCTCAGCATAATTGTTCTCTATGAAAGCAAGAAGCCTCGCAAGCGATGAGTGAATATCGGAGGCCGGTTTCCGTTTCATGAAGGACGTGGCCTCCCAGGCGACCTTGGAATAGACGTATTGCGACATCAGCTGCCGGTCGAAACTCTCATCATGGAAGGCTTTTATGACATTGTCGGAAAAGCTCAGGGATTCCTCCCTGTTCTCCCATATAGTCACCCTGGGGAATCCCCTTTCCGCGTGTTCCCCTGTTCTCTTGAACCTCAGGCAGAGGCATTCGTATGGGAAATCCGGAAGGTATTTATGGATGGTGCGATCGCCTGGAATATGCCAGAACATTGTTCCGTATTCGAAAACCTGTTCTTTGCCGTCGACTCCGAAAAGGAGTTTTCCGCCTGTCAGGATCTCAATGTATTCATAACCTTTCTGAATGATAAAAGGATTGATCTTCACCTTGGGGGCCTTGTAGTAACTTACATTCAACAGTTTCATGTTCATAATTTTTTCCCTTGGAAAAAAATTCATATTTTTTATCAATATATAATATGTTTCGTCAATTGTCATATATGCTTGTACCGTTTAAATTTTGATTTCGAATATAATGTGTCAATTCTATAATAAAGGGGAGTGAAGGGATGAAGCCAATTTCAGTTCAGCTGTATTCGTTGCGCAATGAGTCGCAGAAGGATTTTGCGGGAGTTCTCAAACGCGTTGCACAGATCGGTTACAAAGGCGTTGAACCTGCGGGATTCTACAATTACAAGCCTGCGGAATTCAGGAAAGTAGTCGAAGACCTGGGAATGGTCATATCGTCGAGCCACGGCCCGTGGGCGAAACCCGACAATCTCCAGGAGGTTGAGGACACCTCGAAGATACTTGGACTGGATCTGGTTTCCACCGGTTTCGGACCTGATCAGTTCAAAGACCTTGACGCCATCAAGAAGACTGCGGAACTGGTTAACGGAATGATCGATAAACTCAAAAAAGCCAATCTGAGCATCTTCCTGCATAATCACTACTGGGAATTCGCAATGGTCGAAGGCAAACTCGCATACGACCATTTTGCCGCGCTCTGCCCTGGAGCGCTGTTTGAAATCGACACATACTGGGCCGCGAATTTCGGCGCGAACGATCCGGCGGAACAGGTTGCCAAGTTCAAGAAGAGAGCTCCGCTCCTCCACATCAAGGACGGCTCCCTTCAGAAGGATACCGCCATGCTCGCCGTGGGCAAAGGCAAAATGGATTTCGCAAAAGTAATTGCCGCCGCCGACCCGAAGGTCCTGCGCTGGCTGATAGTCGAACTCGACAGATGCGACACCGACATGTTCCAGGCCGTCGAGGACAGCTACAATTATCTTGTTTCAAACAAACTTGCGGAAGGGAATAAGTAACCATGGCTTCAAAGAAAATGAAAATCGGAATAGTAGGTTGCGGAAACATCAGCCAGATCTACCTGACAAACGGCAAGACCTTCAACGACATAGAAGTCGTGGCATGTGCGGACATCAACGCGGCTGCGGCACAGGCGAAGGCAACCGAGCACAACATTAAGGCGATGACTGTCGACGAACTGCTCAAGAGCCCTGAAATTGAAATGGTCGTGAACCTCACAGTCCCGAAGGCGCACGCCGAAATAAACCTGAAGGCGCTCAATGCCGGCAAGCATGTGCACTGCGAAAAACCGCTCGCCATCTCACTTGAAGACGGAAAGAAGATCATCGACCTGGCGAAGAAAAAAGGACTCAAGGTCGGTTGCGCCCCGGATACATTCATGGGAGCCGGGCTTCAGACCTGCAGGAAAATCATTGACGACGGATGGATTGGCAAGCCGTTCGGGGGATCTGCTGTCATGATGGGACGCGGACCGGAAGGCTGGCATCCTAATCCGTTTTTCTTCTATGAAAAAGGCGGCGGTCCGATGTTTGACATGGGCCCGTATTACATGACAGCCCTTGTCCATCTACTTGGACCGGTCAAGTCGGTATGCGCTTATACAAAAGCCACGTTCCCGGAGAGAATTGCCGGATGCAAGGAGCATTTCGGCAAGAAGATCAAGGTGGAAGTCCCGACTCACTATTCGGGAAGCCTTGAATTCCATAATGGCGCAATTGTGAATGTGATGATCAGCTTTGATGTATTCAAGCACGGACACAGCCCGATTGAGATTTACGGTTCTGAAGGAAGCATGATGGTTCCGGACCCGAACGGATTCGGCGGTCCTGTCAAAATTTTCAGGCCGGGTTCTGAAAACTGGTCAGAATCTGTCCTCACGCACAAATACGCAAAGAACAGCCGCATAATCGGTGCGGCCGACATTGCATGCGCCGTGAAATCCGGAAGACCCCACAGGGCTTCAGGCGACCTTGCCTACCACGTGCTCGAGATCATGCACTCGTTCGAGATCTCTTCAAAGGCCCGCAAGCATATAGAGCTGAAGAGCAAATGCGCTCAGCCGGCTCCGCTTCCGACAGACCTTATGGAAGGCATGCTGGACTGATAATCAGACGTGCGCCTGATTATAAACATGCCTGCGGCATTATAAAAAAAATCCGCGCCATTTTAAAGGGGCGCGGATTTTTATTTTATTTTAAAAATAAATAGATTTCAAATGAATATCTTTGAGATATAGTTTTTCTCCCTGATAAATTCATAGGGAATTTATCCGGGAGAAAAACTATGATTATACTCGGAATAGATACGGCGCTGAGATGCACCGGCTACGGTGTGGTTGATTACATGTCTGCGGACAAGATCAAGATTCTCGACTGCGGCGTAATAAAAACCAAGGCGTCGGCCCCGCACAGCGAATGCCTTCGCAGGCTCGCGGGCGGCATGCGGGAACTTGTCGGAAAATACCATCCTGACGCCGCTGTTCTCGAGGGTGCGTTCTTCCATAAGAATATTAAAACCGCAATGATCCTCAGTTATGCGCGCGGAGCTGTGATGACAGTCCTCGCAGAAAACGGAATTTCCGCTTATGCGTATTCCCCGAAAAAAGCCAAACTGGCCGTCTGCGGCAGCGGCAACTCCTCAAAAAATCAGGTAGCCTACCTCATGGCAAACCGTCTGGGATTGAACATAAACAGTCTTCCTCTCGATTCAACCGACGCGCTGGCTCTCGCCATCTGCCACGGGCAGCTCGCCATAAATCCGATGTCGGCGCACCTTCTCCCGGAAAAGATCTGACGGTATAGCATTCAATATAAGTTAATATTTTAACGCATAGGAATTTCAAAGAGTTGAACATCCAACATTCAACACTGAACATCGAACATCGAATTAAAATTGAATACATTCGAAGTTCGATGTTGAATGTTCGATGTTCAATTCCCCATTGAATTTTGCGCCGTCCAGCCTATTTTCCAGTATAGACAGGAACATGAAAAACATTCCCAAGGAGCTTGCCATGCGAGACGCTAAAGAGACCGCAATGGAAATATCGAAGCTTGTGCAGAGACTTCCGCTTCTCGACAAGAGCGTCGAGAAACTGCTCTCCCCAGCAGGGACTGAGTCTGTCAGCCGAGGCGAACTCCTTCAGCTTGTGAAAGAGGATTCCGGACTCTGCTTCGAACTGCTCATGCTTGCAAATTCATCCTGTTACGACGGCATGTTTAAGATGCCGGTTGAAACCGTAGAGGAGGCATGCGAGCAGGTTGACATCGAACAGCTCCGCATGCTCACGGGAACCGCCGCCATAATGGAAAGCGTCCGTCGGAGTTTTCTCAACAGGAAAGGCTGGCAGGAATATGTCATGCACTCCCAGTCCATCTCCAGAAGCTGTCGGATTCTGGCGGAATTGAAAGGAATGCCTGAACACAGGCGTTCCACTTTCAGCGCGGCCGGCCTGACGCACGATATCGGGCGTGTAGTCATTATGATCGCCACAGACACTCGTCAGGCTTCACTCATGGGCACCTTGCCGGAATATATGGAACAGGTGGTCAAGGATGAAGAGGAGGCCTACGGGCTTAACCACTGCGTTGTCGGAAATGATCTTTTCCAGCGGTGGAATTTCTCGCCACTTCAGCAGGAGGGAATTCTTCGGCATCATACTCCGCTGCTGGGAGATGATTTCAGCTATCCCGGCGCTGTGATTTTCGTCTCCCATTTCATCTCCATGAGCGATTTTACCGGGGAGATTATCGCGAAAATGCTGGGGGAACGGGTGTTAAACCTTCTGGGACTAAGCCATTCCGATCTGCAGGAGGCGAAAAACATGTATGATAATCTTAAATGATTTGCGGGTTGCTATATGAAATTCCATATGTCTCACCATTTTTATGAATAAGGTAAAGAAAGTAACTCTGGAGAAGCCTCAAAATGAGGCATTACTGAGTAATGTGTGAATGCCGATAAATTAAGGACCAGTTAAAAGTAGCGCGGGTCTATTTGACCCGCGACTCTCGGGTCAGATAGACCCGAGTTACTCAAATTGAATTATCTCAAGTCCTGGTCCAGGCATTGAAAAATTTGATGCACTGCCAAGGAACTGTGTTGAGACCTTGAAAAACCACTTGAATGCCGATGATTCAATACTACAATAATCGTCGCTTTCCGGAATTACACTGGATTTTTTGAAATCCAATAAATCAAGCATAGGACAAAGGCAAACACATATGATTCGACACACAGTAGTATTCAAGTTAAAACACGAGGCCGCTTCTCGGGCGGAAACGGATTTCCTGGAAGAAGCGCGGAAACTCGCAGCCATTCCAACAGTCAAGAACTTCGAGTGCCTGCGCCAGATTAGCAGGAAGAACATCTATGATTTCGGCCTGTCGATGGAATTCTCAAGCCCGCAGGATTACCGATTCTACAATGAACATCCCGACCATGTCCGCTTTGTTAAAACCCGCTGGGTTCCGGAAGTGAGCGAGTTCCTGGAAATCGATTACGAGCCTTTGCCGCCGGGAAAATAAACTGCATTCAGCCGTCATGCTTTAAAAATTCTTTTCTTTCTTATGGCATATTTCAGAAATGAATTTAGTTTATACGGAAACAAAAATGTATTAAATGAAGTTATAATTAAGACCACAGGCAAGATTCCTGTATAACATTTATGGTAAAATCCCTTACAACTAAATGGTCAGCCTATATGTCGGGAACGGCGATTGCTTTTCTCTTCATGCTGGCGCTTTATCTTTTCGACACTACGATCGGGATGAGCGATTCCTATATAATGATTTCAGATTACTGCAAGAACTCCATAAACAGGCGTGCTGTCAATGAATTCCCACCGTTTGACTGGCATACCGGATTTCTCGGCGGGATTTTCATCGGGGCGCTTATCGCGGCTTTCATCGGGGGGGAATGGAGATTCCGCCTCCTGCCGGAAGACATTAAGGAGAAAGGCGCTTTCGGCTCTTTTGGGCTTTCGATCTTGCTGGGACTCGTCGGCGGTTTTCTCGTGATGCTAGGGCTCCAGATTTCCGGGGATTCCTTTGAAGGGCAGTGGTGCGCTGCGATGCAGCTTTCAACCGGCGCATGGATATTCATTTTCGCATTCATTGTCTGGGGCGTGATTTTCATGGGGGTTTACAGCATGGCGTCGCCGGGCGGCGGCGGAAAGTCCTCGAAAAAAGACAAAGGCGCCAAGGATAAAGAGAAAGAGTGAGGCATGAACGTCCAACATCCAACATTCAACTTTGAACATCGAATTTAAAATTCAAATCCATTCGAAGTTGGAAGTTCGATGTTGAGTGTTCGAAGTTGATTTTTTAACTATTAGATCATGGAAATATGAAATAAGGACTAAACATGGAGCCTCTGGCACTCGGCGGAACATACAGGATTGTTGCGGCGGTACTATTCGGGATTGCACTCGGCTTCATTCTAGTGCGTTCCGAGCTCTCCTGGAGGAAAACACTCCTGGATCAGCTGTCCATGAGGAACAGCCAGTTCTTTAAAACGCTTTTCACTTCCATAGCCGTCGGAATCATCCTGTTCTATTTCTTGAAGAAATTCGGCATTGTACATCTCAACATCCGCCCTACATACTTCTGGGGTGCGGCGCTTGGCGGTATGATTTGCGCGGCCGGCGTGGTTTTCTGCGGGCAGATTCCCGCAACGGCGATTTCGGCAATCGCGGCCGGCAGGTTTTACGCAATATGGGTTTTCGCCGGCATGATGGCGGCTCTTCCTTTTGTACAGTTTATTTCCAAGAGCGTATCCGGCACGATAAACGCATGGCCGCAGCCGACAAATTACAGTGACAGGCTTGACCAGTTCTTTTCCGGTGACGGAATATTCCTCTGGTTCGCCGGAGCGTCAGTGATACTCTGCCTCTTCTTCGAGTTCATTCAGTCGGACAAAAAATCCGGCGGCAAAAAAGGTGACGCCGAATGATTCGTTTCGCTCGTCTGCGAGCGGGGCATCTCAGACTCGGCAGGCGCGGTGAGAATATCGCATCGTCCCACCTTCGAAATTCCGGATATGAGGTTCTTTTCAGGAATTACAGGGTGGACGCCGGGGAGATTGACATAATAGCCCGGGACGGCTCAATCCTCTGTTTCATCGAAGTCAAGACCAGACATTCCAATTTCAAGGGACGGCCTGCCGAAGGCCTTTCAGAAAAGCAGAGGAAGCGGATCAGGCGCGCCGCGATGAATTACCTCCGCGAAATCGGAAACCCTAAGGTTGTTTACAGATTTGACCTGATGGAACTTGTTCTGTCAAGGTGGGATGTGAAGGAATTCCGCCACTGGAAGGACAGGTTCGGCAAGAATTGAAAAGCTTGTGATTGCATCACTTGATACTATATTAGCTTCTCAGCGAAAATTTTTCCCATTCGGGAAAAATTTATAAAAAGTTAAAATGTTAATTGCACAGGAGATTTCATGTCTGAAAATACCAACATCGAAGAGCCGCAAACCCCGCCTTTTTCGCCTCCACCAGCCCAGCAGCCTGCGCCGCAGACGCCCCCCCGTCCCAAAAGCAGGAAGGGTTGCATGATTCTGCTTGTCGTGCTGATGGTCTGTTTTGTGGTGTTCGGGTGCATTGCCGCCCTGTTTGTGGTCGGGTTTTATGCCGCCGAATCGGCTTTCACCGGCATGACCGACGTATCCCCGTTTGAAACCAAGAAGAACAAATTCGTAGAGGAGCTTGTTGAAGGCAATCATTTTGCATCAAACAAGGTTGCAGTCATCGACATTAAAGGCGTTATAATGAATGCCGACGGAGGCTTTTATCAGATAGCCAATTCCAAGACGATCTGCGATCAGCTTGATCAGGCGAGGGACGATTCCAAAGTCAAGGCGGTCATACTTCGACTGGACACTCCCGGCGGTGAAGTTACAGCCGCGGACATTATTCATCACAAGGTGATGCAATTGAAAGATGAAAATATAAAAGTCGTGGCATGCATGGAATCGGTCGCCGCAAGCGGGGGATATTATATTGCGGTCGCATCCGATTATATTATTGCGCACAGGCTCACCACGACAGGAAGCATCGGCGTAATCATTGAAACATTCAATTACCAGAGCCTTTTCAACAAGATCGGCCTCCAGGCCGAAGTCTACAAGTCCGGTGAAATGAAGGACATGCTGAACGGGGCGCGCCCGCGCACCGAAGCCGAGAAGCTGCTCGTTCAGAACATCATAACCGAAGTCTATGACGAGTTTGTGAACATTGTCGCCGAGGGCCGCAAATCGAAGAACATCACTGCGGAGCAGATTAAAACCACACAGATCGGGGACGGCAGGATATTTTCCGGGAAAAAGGCCTTGGAACTCGGTCTGGTCGACGGTGTCGGCTTTTTTGAAGACGCTATAGACAAGGCGGTTGACCTGGCTAAAATCAGCAACAATTACAAGGTTGTAAGCTACAAGAAGGTCTTCTCGTTCTCGGATTTTTTCATGAGCATGAAAGGTCCTGAAAATAAGATCAAGATTGACATCCCCGGCATGAAAAGCTGGACCAACATGCTTGAACCCGGCAAAGTCTATCTCCTGCCGTCTTCGGGATTTTAATTGAATACTGGAAAAAGGAGCGAGGAGCGGGTAGCGAGGGCAAGAATGAATCGGGAAATGAACATCCAATGAAGGTGGAGGGCAGATTAAATTATGTTGGAGTTCACAACTTTAGTTGTGTCTTTTCTTTATGCCCCGGCACTTAGAATTTATACGAATCTGAATTCAGATGGAAATTGGAAATTGAGTGTTGGATATTGGATGTACTGCAACAATCCATAGGGTTATATTTTATGCCGTTGGCAAGAGAGTTCTCCTGGTCATATTCTCGATACCGCTGTTTCAATTTTTGCAGGACCGCCTACCGGCTGAGATACATGGATTCCTGGGAGGGCTGGGATAAGTTCGCCGCTCCGGATTCGAAAATGCTCTACGGACTCAAGAACCTGAAAACAGTTAAATCATGGACGGATCAGATTTTCCGGGACAGTGTCAGGGAAGTTTTCATGAAGTCACGCAATGGCTTTGAGAAATTCACTCCGGGCGAGATCAGGAAAACCGCACTGAAGAGGCTCCGGTCGGACTGGATCGGGATGCTTTCCGGAGAATGGAAGGACGACCCCAAAAAACTCAACCTCGTGGAGTTTTATTATTCTGATGCTTCCTTCCGGCGGAATTTTGATCTTCAGTCTGTTTCCGAATCCCTCATTGGCAGAATCAATAGATTCACGGTTTCATCCGTGTTTGCGGAACTCGCGGAAATCTCATATCTGGATTACAGGGATTTCAAGCGGCCGGATTCTTTCGAACTGGACGGAATTAAAATCTGGACGGCTCCCGATTTCATTTACTCCCGCAAAGACGGAACTCTGAACATCTTGAATTTTCTCGACGGCGCGCCTACCGACAACGAACTGTGGGATTTCAGGTCGGCCATAGGAGTCCTTTTCGCCGGGCGGAAGTTCAACACCCCGGAAGAGAAAATCAACTGCCGTAATCTTTTTTTCACGGACGGTGACGAAGATATCCTCTGCGTCTATGCCTACAGGAATCTCTGCGAAATCCGCAATATCATACATGAGAGCTCGGTTGACATGGTGGATTTTGAAAACTGCGGTTCGGCAAATGAGTCTGCAGAAGCTGAATCTCCGGAGAAATGCGGAAACTGTGAATTCCGCAGGGCTTGCGGAAAGTAGGGCAGGCTTTCCAGCCTGCTTCTTGATTTGAAATAACAGGCTGGAAAGCCTGTCTTACCTACAGCAAATCACTTGAAGACATGTGCGGGCGCAAGGACGTTTACCTTTTTTGATGAGAGGAAACTTATCGCCTCATCAGGCTTTTCGAAACGGAAGACAAGGATGGCCTTGCCGTTTTTTGCACATGTGAAGGCGTACATGTATTCGACATTTAAAGAGGCTTTTTCGAGAGCCGAAAGGATCTTCGAGAGCCCACCCGGGACATCGTCAACCTCCACGGCAACGACATCGGTCACCTTGACGACGAATTGCTTTGACTCAAGTATTTCCTTGGCCTCCTGCCATTTCTCGACGATAAGGCGGAGGATGCCGAAATCCTGCGTGTCGGCAAGGCATAGCGTGATGATGTTTACGCCCGCGTCCGCAAGAGTCCTGCACGGTGCGGAAAGCGCACCCGGCTTGTTTTCAATGAAGAGGGAAAGCTGTTTGATTTTCATGATCGCTCCATGCTGTTATTCCAATAAATCCACCTGTAACCGCGCCACTCTGCTGGCGCGTTTTCCAGGGAAAGGCAACAGAGTGTCGTTGCTACAACAAATCAGCTGTAGTCGCGCCACTCTGCTGGCGCGTTGTTTTTACCTAAGATCAAGCACCCGTTTAGCCTTGCCTTCGCTCCTTTTGATTGTCTGGTGTGCGACTAGGCGGACGGCTATCCTTATGGTTGTGACATTTTCGAGTGACTGCATGAGTTTCGACTGCAGATTCTCCATGGCTCCTATTTTATCGCTGAAAGTCTGCTCGGTGACTTCCACCTGCACTTCGATGTTGTCCAATCCCTTTTCCCGGGTCAGTACAATCTGGTAATGCGGCTGGGTGCCTTCGACTGCGAGAATCGCAGACTCTATCTGGGAAGGGAAGATGTTGATGCCGCGGATTATGAGCATGTCGTCGCTTCTCCTGCTGATCCTCTTGATTCTCCTCAATGTCCTTCCGCACTTGCACTTTCCGGGAATGATCATCGTCATGTCGCGTGTCCTGTAGCGGATCATGGGCATTGCCTTCTTGCAAAGTGTCGTAAGCACCAGTTCTCCTTCTTCGCCGTCAGGCAGTATCCTGCCACTTTCAGGATCTATTATTTCCGGATAGAAATAATCTTCGAATATATGGAGGCCCTCCTGGAATTCGCATTCAATTCCGACACCGGGGCCGGTTATTTCAGAAAGACCGTAAATGTCATAGGCCTTTATCCCCGATATTTTTTCAATATGGGAACGCATCTCCTCCGTCCACGGTTCAGCCCCGAAAACTCCTGCGCGGAGTGGAAGCGTCCTTGTGTTGATATTGAGTTCGGCGGCTTTTTCGAGCATGAAAATGAAATAGCTGGGGGTGCAGCAGATTGCGGTGGTGCCGAAGTCCTGCATTATCATAAGCTGGCGTTCGGTGTTGCCGCCGGAAACTGGGATTACTGTGGCACCCAGGGCCTCAGCCCCGTAATGGGCGCCGAGGCCGCCGGTGAAAAGACCGTACCCGTAGGCGTTCTGGATAATGTCCCCGGAGTGAAGTCCGCAGGCGGCGAATGTCCTGACCATTGCGTCCGTCCAGACGTCCAGATCCTCTTTCGTATAGGCGACTACGATAGGCTTGCCGGTTGTCCCGCTGGATGCGTGAAGGCGGACTATTTCGCTCATCGGACTGGCGAAAAGCCCGAACGGATAGGTGTCGCGCAGATCATTTTTCACGGTGAAGGGGAGATGCCTGATGTCCTCAAGCGATTTGAGATCTTCGGGAAACATCCCTTTTTCCTTCATCCGCATGTTGAATAGCTCGGTATGGTCGAAAGCCCTTCCGGCAATCTTTTTCAGCCTCTCAAACTGGAGTTCGCGGAGCTTGTCTTCTGGAAGGTAGTCTGTCGCGCTGACAGGGTTTATCCCTGTCTTCTGTTTTTTGGCATTTTTCATTTTTGATTCCTGCCTGTTCTGAAAGCTGTGATATTCATGTCAGTGAATTTTGAAGGGAGGAGTTTCAATATGGCGTCCTCCCAGTTCTTCTGCGGGATGTCGACGAATGAGCTGAGCGCGCCGAGCAGTGCGATATTCAGGGTTTTCGCATCGGGAAGCTTTGAGCAGTCAACGTTCTTGGATGTGATAATCCTTCCGTCTTTTTTCAGGTGATGCAGGTTGATTTCTACCTGGTCGTCGGCCAGCACAACAAGGAAATCGGCTCCGCCCGGAGGCACTGTCGGGCTGAAAACCTTTTCCCCGAACCTGACATCGCTGGAGACCGAACCGCCCCTCTGGCTCATTCCGTGGATCTCGCTTTTCTTGATGTCGAACCCGGAGGTGAAAGCCGCTTCGGAAAGAATGTCGGAGGCCTTTATCACGCCCTGTCCTCCGATTCCAGCGAATACTATGTTGACTGTTTTTTTCATTGTTTATTCTTATGGAAATTGTATTTTCGGATCGCCGGCAACTTGCCGGCATCTACTCCTCTATTCCCTTTTTAAGATGCCACCAAGTTGGTGGCGTTCCATCAAATCCCAAGCTGAAGCTTGAACTCCAACTTAATTCCATGAGGTAATTTCAAAACTGCGGTTTTGACAAGCAAAACCCTCCATTATAACGGCATCCTGTCCCCCTTTGCCTTGGCGAAGGAGGAAGCTTTTCAGCGACGACGGATTTTCGAACTCCCGAACTCCCGAACTCCAGAACTTTAGAACTTTCGAACTTCTTCTGCCCTATCCTCTTTTGCTCAGCTGCTTCAACGCCAGAATGCACGGACGCCGTGCAATTATCACCGAGGTTTTCTTTTCGGAAATCCTTTTAACTATTGTCTTTTCAATGTCAGAGGGGTATTTAAGCATGTCTATCACATCCACATTTTCGACTCCTACAGCCCTGGCGATATCCTCTATTTTCACCTGGTGGGCGGGATTGTGCCTTATGTCCCTTCCGCTGCCGGGATGCTCCTGGAGTCCGGTCATTGCCGTTGTGCTGTTGTCGAGAATGATCACGACATGTCCGGTGGGCGGCCTGTTGTAAACCATGTCGACAAGTCCGGTTATTCCGCTGTGCATGAAAGTGCTGTCGCCGATCACGCTGACAACCTTCATCGCCCTTTCCTCGGGCAGGATGTGCCGGAGGCCGAGTCCGGCGGTTATTCCGGCGCCCATGCAGAGGAGCGTGTCCATCGCCTCGTAGGGCGGAAGAGTCCCGAGCGAATAGCAGCCGATGTCTCCTGGAACTGTGCAGTCAAGCTTTTTCAGCACTTCATATACGCTCTTGTGCGGGCATCCGGGGCAGAGCTGGGGTGCTTTTCCCGCCGGCAGAACTTCCTCGGGGGTGTTGACTCCTGCGAGTATTTTTTCGACCCTTTTCAGATTAAGTTCGCCGAGTCTGAAGATGTCGTGTTTTCCCTCTACGTTCACTCCAGCCGCCCTTATTGATTTGTAAAGGTACGGGTCTCCCTCCTCAATGACAATGCAGCGTTTGTACATGCCTGCAAAGGTTTTGATTTTCAGCAGGGGCAGGGGATATGTCATTCCGAGTTTTAAAAAACCCGCATCCGGCTCAGCCTCTTTTGCATACTGGTATGATATTCCCGAGGTTATAATCCCCAAGTTCTTATTTCCATTTTCAACTCGGTTGAAAATGGATTCTTCATTGAATTCTGCGAGTTTCGCAATTTTCTCGCGCAGTCGCACATGGGCGGGACGCGCGTTGGAGGGAATCATCACTTTTCCGCGAAGGTCCCTGACAAATGAGAAATCGGAATAGCCCTTTGAAGCACTGATAGATTTGCAGACGATGGTTTTCGAATGGCAGACTCGCGTAGTCATCCTCATGAGCACGGGGATTTTCCATTTTTCCGAGAGTTCAAAGGCCCTTATTGTGAAGTCATAGCATTCCTGCGAATCGGAAGGTTCGAGCATGGGGATTTCAGCGGCTTCCGCAAGATGCCGGTTGTCCTGTTCGTTCTGGCTTGATGACATTCCCGGGTCATCGGCTGAAACAATGAGCAGGCCGCCGTCAACTCCGGTGTAGGCGGCGGTGAAAAAAGGATCGGCCGCCACATTCAGGCCGACATGTTTCATGGTTACAAGCGCACGGGCTTTCCCGTAGGCGGCGCCGACTCCGACCTCGAGGGCGACTTTCTCGTTTGGCGACCACTGCGCCTTGCCGCCTATTTCGGCGAAATGTTCAAGGATTTCGGTTGAAGGAGTGCCCGGATAGCCTGTCCCGAGTGATACGCCTGACGCAAGCGCCGCCTCCGCAAGCGCCTCGTTCCCGCTCAATAATGATTTGTTCTGCATTTTGTGTTTCTTCTGAAAAATATTAAGTACAGGCGTGTAAAATATATTCCATTGGGAAATATGCCAGAAAAGACATTAAGTATTTTATTCTTTGACTGTATGTCGGCTTTTGGAAAGAGACAGTCTTGTAAATGAATACGATAATCTTTATAGTACGGACTTTTGTGTCATTCGGACATGTAACGGTTTTAAATTTCAGGAGTGTAAATGAAAAAACGGTCTCTGCTCGTGTTGCCGGTTGCAACGTCTCTTTTCCTTATGTGCACGGGATTGTGGTCGGCTGAAACCGTTCATTCCCCTGTGATCAGTGACGCCCAACAGGTGGGGCAGTACAACGTTGCGATCCACATACTGGCGATGCTGTTGCTGGGTTTCGGCTTTCTCATGGTGTTTGTCAGGAAATACGGATATAGCGCGACGACCAGCACATATCTTGTGGTGGCGGTTGGACTTCCGATGTATATGCTCTTGCGCGCATCCGGAATCCTCTGCAGCGAACCCATTGCACCGAGCACTATAAAAGCGCTGCTGTTTGCGGAATTCGCAACCGCTTCGGCGTTGATCGCCATGGGGGCCGTACTCGGGCGTATCCGTGTCTACCAGTATGCGATTCTTGCTGCGCTCCTTGTACCTGCATATCTCCTGAATGAATGGCTGGTGCTTGACGGCGGACTCGGCATTACTCGCGGTTTTGTCGATACCGCAGGTTCAATAATAATACACGCGTTCGGCGCATATTTCGGACTGGGGCTTGCGGTTATGCTGACAAGCCGGCAGCAGCGTGAAAAACCGATCGAGTCGGATGCCACTTCCGACCGTTTCGCCATGCTCGGTTCAATGGTCCTGTGGATATTCTGGCCGAGTTTCTGCAGCGCGATTGTCCCGCTCAGCCAGATGCCCCAGACCGTTGTCAATACGCTTCTCTCGCTCTGCGGCGCAACTCTCAGCACTTATTTTCTTAGCACATTGCTCCGCAAGGGGAAGACATCGATTGCCGACATGGCGAATGCAGCACTTGCCGGCGGTGTCGCCATCGGCGCCACATGCAATGTCGTTGCTCCTGCCGTGGCTTTCGGCATAGGTGTTCTTGCCGGAGCGCTGTGTGTTGTCGGATATGTGTTCATCCAGCCTCTGTTGGAATCCAAGTTTAAGATGGTGGACACCTGCGGAGTTCATAATCTGCACGGAATGCCCGGGCTCATGGGGGGCCTGATTGCCATCGCGGTGGTTCCGGGAGTTGCTGTCGCACAGGCGGTAGGCATCATTTTTACGGTCGTTCTTGCACTCGCCAGCGGTCTTTGCGCAGGCGCACTTATCAAGGCCACCGGCATGAAACGCCTGGCATATGAGGATTCCGATGAATTCGGGGTAACTGAAACGATTCCGGCGCCCTTCCATAGGGATTGAAAA
The DNA here is from genome assembly GCA_041662825.1 of Victivallales bacterium. GTDB lineage: Bacteria > Verrucomicrobiota > Lentisphaeria > Victivallales > GWF2-50-93 > GWF2-50-93. The sequence continues at coordinate 15,963 of JBAZRS010000008.1, forward strand.
ATATTTGGTGCTGAACTGCGCTTGGGTTGAGAGGGGGAACTGGCTGCCTTACTGCGGCTGTTGCGGTTGGGTTTGGGATGCAGGTCCACTCGGAGGCTGAGGAGAAGTTTCCTGTTTAGGTTGTGCTGGGTGTTCCACTGTCTGTTTTGATGTGCTTTTTGCAGCCGTGGGAACTGTTTCCGCTTTTTGCCTGGTCCTGGTCTTTGCCGCAGGCTGCGGTGTCGGTGTTTTCTCCTTCAATGTCACTTTCAATACGACCCAGTTCTGGCGCTGCTGCGATTCACGCAACTGAACTGCTGTCGGTTTACGTCCGCGTGGTTTCTTTTCCTTCATGTCTTTGACAGATGCCGACTGGTTCTGCCAGGCGAGCACGAGCTTAGTGTCGAAAACTTCCGGAGGGATCAGCCACCTGGGGAGGGCCTGTACGGGATTCCTGATATCCGGAGGCACCGAGAGAATATCGGATTCCCTGAAAGGTCTCAGCCGGCTGTCCTTTATCCTCATGGGCTTGTCCTCCCTCTTGATGAAATAGACTTCCCGTCCGTTTTCCAATGCGGCCGATACTATATTCCTGAGTTCGGTGCTGAGCTGAGGCTGAGAATAGTTCTTCAGGCGTTCGTAGAGGGCCTGTCTGCGCTGAGGTTGCAGTGCCTGCGGTTCATCCGGATCCATGTCGGGAAGTTTCTGTATTTTATCCCTTTCAAAGGGTTCACTGCTGTAAAGCTGGTAATCTGAAACGAACTGGAGGTGATTAAGGAAATTGCTGTCCGGACAGATGATGACTGACCCGGGTCTGGCAATCTGCATCATATCCCTGGTGTTGTCATACTGAATTGACCTCCTGATGGAGTCATCTACTGTTTCTACTGTGGCCGTATTCAGGTTCACCAGGAGGGAGAGAACGGTTAGTATTCCGGCTGTTGCGGCGGCGATTCGGATTTTTTTATTTTCAATAAGCCTTGAGCAATCAGGTTCGGCCACCGGATTTTCACGCTGTCCTATTCCGTCGAAATTACCGAGTCGCGACAGCATCCAGAACGCGCATAAAGTCATTCCGGGAATGATTGTAAGGAAAAACCTCGCATAGCCAAGCCCGTCCGGAGCCCAGTAATAGGCCGTGTAGACAAGAATGCACGGCAGAATCCATGATGCCAGTACGACACCCACCCGCCAGCTCCACCAGAACATTGCAGTCAGCCCCCCGATGGCAAGCGGGAATAACAGAAAGAGGCTTGTGCTGTCGAGTTGTCTGAACATTGTCTCCCAGTTATCCTGGAAATATTCCAGGGTGAATCCGGTGCTCTCGTTGGTCGGGTCATAGCCGGTAAGGCATTTAAAAGCGATAAGATTGTGTATTGCAAGCACCAGCACGGGTAAAGCCCATCCGAGAATCAGCAGCGCCGACTCGCAGTAATAGCGGAACCGGGGTTTCAGTGCCGGCCAGCTCAGGGCGACAACAAACAATAATGTCAGCAGCAATGTCCCTTCAGTATATCGGATGGTGACAGAATATCCCAGAAAAAGACCTGCGAACAAAGCCCTTGCCCATCCTCCCCTCTGCCACCAGCTGAAGAGGAGATACATGCCCCATGTCACACAGAACAGCGCGGATGCGTGGCTGTTTGGATTGTTTGTGAGCCCCATGAGGAGGGGGCTGCTGGACATGGCAACTGTCGCCAGCAGCGCCATGAACGAACTTGTCAGCATCCGTATCAGCAGGAATGTCGCGGCCAGCGACAAAGCCATGCAGACGGGACTTGTCCAATAGATGAGTTCGCGACCTTTTTCGAAGCCTGCCGTCTTTAGAACGGAGGCGTATATCAGGGGAAGGCCAAAGGGGTATTTCGGATAGTACTTCTCGTTGTCTGTGCCTAGCCCGGTGCCCACCCACATGCGCCCGACATAAAGGAACGGGTCGAGTTTTCCGGAAATCGGATTGATCGGACTGTATGCCATCGAGCCGTGGTCATAGATCATCTTTCCGCCGACAATGTATCCGTTCTGGTCCACTCCGTAATGGGCCGATTTCAGGAGACTCGCATGGTAGTAGAAGAAAAAGGCGATAAAGGCGCAGGCGAGGATTCCGTAAGTACGGGTTTTCCACAGAGGTTCTTCCATTCCCGTTTTCGGAGGCATTGGACGGTATTCCCATGTTGACGGTTTGAGGAGCGGCGCGCTTGTTTCAAGTTTGACGTAAAACGGGATTGCCATGCAATATATTGTGCTTCTTTTGAAGAAATAAATGTGTGCCTGTTTGATTTTCCCCTCCATCTCATTATCTTCGGGGATGTGAAAATTGAAATTCCCGTGAGTGTGATTTTATGAATAAGACCCGTTTGCTGCCCGCTCTGCTCTTCCTGTCCGCGTCGGGGGCGTGCGCCCTGATATATCAGGTCACCTGGCTCCGTGAACTGCGGCTTGTGTTTGGAAGCACGACTTTAGCGTCGGCCGCAGTGCTGGCTATTTTCATGGGCGGTCTCGGAATCGGAAATGCGCTGCTTGGGAAACGTGCCGACAGCAAGGCGAATCCCCTGGCATTCTACGCCTTGCTTGAATGCGGCATCACTTTGGCGGCGGCAATGAGTCCCTTCCTCATAGACGCAGCCCGTGCGGCATACATTCACTTCGGCGGGCAAATGTCCCTCGGTGAGCTGGGTGCGACCGTAGTCCGACTCGGGCTTTCCTCCCTGATAATTCTGGTCCCGACCATATTGATGGGCGGTACTCTGCCTGCGGTCATCGCGGCGGTCACCAGGACGGATGACAGTCGCCGCAATGCCGTGGCTGTGCTCTATGGCGTGAATACACTGGGAGCAGTTGTCGGCGCCATGGCCAGCACATTCCTAATGCTTCCGACGCTGGGAACACGTTTGACGCTCTGGTCGGCCTGCATTCTGAACATGGCTGTGGCTGTCCTGGCATTTGCATTGTCACGGCACCTTTTCAGGCCGGTGCCGGAACCTGAACCGGATTTGCAAAAAACCTGCGGAACCGGTTGCCCGCAACAGGATGTGCAGCCCGACGGAGATCCGCTTCCAAACCCGATCCTGATATACGCTACGGCGGGAGTTGCGGGCTTTGCATTCATGCTGATGGAGATTGTTTGGTACCGGATGCTGGCTCCTATAATCGGTGGAACCACATACACTTTTGGCCTGATATTGTCGATGGCGCTGCTCGGAATAGGCTTGGGCGCCGCCATATACCCGCTGCTTTGCCGTCGCCGCCCGCCCGGTATCCCGATGCTGGCGATGACCTTGGGCCTGGAGGCCGTTTCCCTGGCATTGCCTTTCGCCCTGGGTGACAATTTGGCCATTGCCGCAGCTGTTCTCCATGCAGCCAATACCCACGGCATTCTGGTCGAAGTGATGGGATGGGCGGCCATTACGGCCGTTGTGGTTCTGCCGGCATCAATCATCAGCGGTGTCCAGTTCCCCGTCATGATCGCCCTTCTGGGCCGCGGGGACAAAAATGTCGGCAGGCAGGTGGGCTGGACCTACGCCTTTAACACCGCCGGTTGCATCGTCGGATCTCTGGTTGGCGGATTCGGGCTGATCAGGCTGCTCTCCGCTGTGGGCACATGGCGGCTGGTATCCGTAATCCTTGCCGGTTTCTGCTTTTTTCTTGCGACGATTGCCTGGCGAAACAAAACACGCAGAAGTGAGGGCCGGGCACTTTTCGGCATCGGGATAATCGCCGTTTTACTTCTTTCATCCACAGGCCCGACAGCCATTTGGCGGCACAGCGGCATCGGAGCCGGCCGCTCTGTCGTCCCGCGCAGTGCCAACGACATGCAGGAATGGAAGAACTCCGTAAGCCGGGAAATATTATGGGAGGCCGACGGCATTGAGGCGGGGGTGGCAATCGGAGCGGCTAACGGCATGTTCTTTATTGTTAACGGCAAGAATGACGGAAATTCGCTTGCCGATGCCGGCACACAGATGACTCTGGGGCTGCTGGCGGCTGCCATCCACCCCCAGCCACGGACATGTCTTGTCGTCGGTCTTGGAACTGGGGAATCCGCCGGTTGGCTGGGCAAGATACCCTCGGTCGACCGGGTTGATGTAGTGGAAATCGAGCCCGCTGTCAGGGAAATGGCCCGACGCTGTGCCGAGGTCAATTGTGACGTGCTTGATAATCCGAAGGTCAATATCGTTTACAATGACGCCCGTGAAGTTCTTCTCACCACCACGGGCAAGTACGACATCATAGCTTCCGAGCCATCCAATCCGTATCGCTCCGGCATTGCGAACCTGTTCACACAGGAGTTCTACCGGGCGGCCGCCAACCGGCTGAACGATGACGGTCTCTTCATCCAGTGGCTGCAAGGTTATGAGGTTGATGAGAAGACCGTATTCACAGTCCTTGTAACGCTGAAATCGGTGTTCAGCCATGTGGAAGTCTGGCAGTCGGAAGCGGGCGACATGCTTATCCTTTGCTCGAAACGTCCCATAATCCACGATGCCGCACATCTGCGCAGCCGCATCGCCGAGGAACCCTACCGGACGGCATTTGCATTGTCCTGGCGGGTTACGCACCTTGAGGGCGTGCTGGCCAGATATGTTGCCGGGGGGCGCCTGGCGGATGAAGTGGTTCGCGAGCATCCCGGCCTTATAAACACCGATGACCTCAATCTGATCGAATATGGTTTCGCCAGGACGCTTGGACGGTCCGGCGGTTTCGATATCTCCACGTTGCGGGACAGGGCTGTCTCTCTTGGTTTTCACAGGCCGTCCGGACAGTTCGAGGGGGTAGATTGGAATGGTGTGGAAGACGAGAGG
>JBAZRS010000008.1:20753-26385 GCA_041662825.1 Victivallales bacterium
TTCTCAATCCGAAAACTGCCGATACCCATGCCTGCGGGAGAGGATCAGGGGCTGGCCCTCCGGAGGAAAGCCTTCATGCAATATGTCAACCGCGACCTGCCCGGCATGCTGTCGGCCTGGGACTCGCAACCTAGGCAGGCGGTCTATCCCACCGAGACCGCCCTGCTTGCCATCGCGTATGCTTACTGCGGGAATGACAAGGCGCAGCTCCTTGCCGGGCAGATAAACACTTTCAACCCGAGGGAGGCAGACATAATCCGCAGTATCATTGCTTACAGGGAGGGGCGGAATAAAGAGGCGTCGCATCTTCTTTCAAGGGCGTTTACGGAGATGAGGAAAGACCCTTGGACATCGCACCCTTTCATGGTCGCGGCATTTGAGATTGCATCTTTTCTGGTTGCTGTCGACCCTGCCTACGGACGCGAGATTTTCCAGTCTGTGAAAGAGCCGTTCGCCATGATGTGTTTTGAAAACATGCGGGGACAGGCCGCCTTTGAGATAGCTGCGACTTTCTCTCCTCAGGACGCGCTTTCCCAGCTGGACAGCTTGGAGCCGAATGTCCCGTGGAACCGCAAGTTCCTGCGCCTCCGGGCGGATACCTACGGCCGCATGGGGCACTACATGGCGAAACGCGCCCAGCTTGACTATGAGCTCTTTATCAAAAACGAGGAGAGGCAAGGCGGGAAGCTCCGGCAGGGGAAATAAAACCCCGGACCGGCCTGGTGAGCGCCATGTACCGGCTCATATATCAGGGCTGGAGCAAGGAAAAGGCTCTTGACGAGGCTGACGCGGACAAGCCATTCATCCGTCATCCTGTGGGATGACTGTGATTATCGATATATGCCTACCATGAAGAGGCAGACTACTGCGGCTATGATCATTACGGCTTCGGCAACGATCACCTTTTTCAGCATTTTTCCTGTTTTAATGCCGAAATAATCGGATGACATGGCACTGCAGAGATGCACAGGCGTGACCATCACGCCTGAAAAGCCCGCAATATATGCCGCCACAAAAAACCATATGTTCTGGTCCAGCCCCATGATGATAAGGATTGGAAACGAAAGAGATACAAAGCTGACAGTTATTCCTGACAATGCCCCTGCGACAAAGGGAAGGATTATAAAGAGAATCTCTTTCGGGATCCCATAATAAGATATTCCTCTCAACCAGGTGTCGACAAGCCCAGAGGCTGTCAAAAACTGCATGAATATCATGACACCTAAAACCAATATCACCGAATTCATGTGAATGGAGCGCCTGAGGGTCTTGGTAAAATCCCTGAAGGAATATTTTTTGTAAATTACCAGGATTGCAACTGTGAAGATGGACGACAGATATAAGGCGTAATCGGATATCGGTTTTATTCCGAGCATGAAAATATACAATCCAATTATAATCACAATTGGAAATATCCCGCCGGCGAAACCTGTTATTTTTTCCATATTGTTCTTTTTGTGGACATGAGGGGTGTTTTTCACCTTGCCATAGACAAGTATGAAACCCAGGGCTGCATGTAAAATGCAGAACGGGAGCATGTAAATGAATAACAGGAGGGTCGGTATGTTCGCAAGCTGCGATGCAAGTATTGCGCCCGGATAGAGTATAAAACCGTCTCTCCAGACATGTCTGAACCAGTAGTTGATAAAGGCCTTGTCGGTGTTTTCGGCGTCCTTGCCCAATATCTCTTCGACCATCGGGCATGAAAACCTTGCGCCTCCGGGTGACGGCAGCAGTCCAAGAAAGACCGGCAATAACGCCGAGGAGAGCAGGTTGTTTTTCACAATCTGCTTCGTATTCTCGGCAATCTGTTTTATCATGCCGGTATTTCTCATGATATCTTCCAGCATCATGACAAGTATCAGGATGAGCAGTATTCCCAAAGTCTTTTCGGAAAAAATTCCGCTTTTCAGAGAAGCCGCCATGTTGACAAAACTCATTTTCGACCAGATGGCAATAAGCACGCAGTTTGTCAGCATGATGATTCCGAGGTTAACACCTTTCATGAGCAGTATTATTGTGAGCAGTACCGCCATCACCGCAATCGTTATTGAGATAACCATTTAGCCTCTTCTTTGGCAATTGTTTTATTGATGTCCCAAAGGTAGGATGCTTTCGCCGAAAGCGCCGCGGACGGTTAGGCGAACCGTCCCCACCCTGGGAACGCCAAGCGTCTGCTTGGCTGTCATCGGAAGAGCCGACCAGACGGTCGGCGTTCCCGGCATTCCGACACCCGACATGGGTATTTATCCCTCAGGAAAAATTATGAACACTTATTGCTAATCGTCTCGAAAAAGAATAGAGACCCCAACGGGTTTATCCCGTTGGTGAATAAGATTGGGAGGCTAGGGAGAGCGCCACCTAGCCTCCCAATCTTATTCACCAACGACGCCCGCCGTAGCTAAGATGCTATGGCGGGCACAGCAAGGTCAGTGGGGTCTAAACAATTATGAGACGATTAGTAACAATATAAAAAAAGAGACAACTTCCTCAAAACCAAAAGAAGGGAGTTGCCCCAGTGTGCGAGAAGATATAACGGCACTGTCTCGATTACAAGAAAGGGTGAATAGGAGAACATGCTAACTTTAGCGTATGCGTTTTCAGATGACTTCTTGAAAAGTGTGATTGCCATAATATCTGTTTCATCAAATTTAGGGAACCTCTAAAAATTGGCATATGGCGCGAGACAGGAGATTATGGATAAGCAGCTAGGAGGAAAATTGCGAGCATACCCGAAGCGGTATGTAAGCAATTTTACGACAACGCTGAAATCCATAAGAATCAGTCTCCCTTTGGGTTGCGGATCTTTTTGGCTCAAGAAAGAATGTTCTTCTCTCGGCGTATCTACTCGATACGCCTACGTTCAGAAATTCTTTTTGAGCTTTCAAAAATCTTCCGCAACGCGCCACATGCGAATTTTTAGAGGTTCCCTTTAGTGATTTCCTAAAGAAGAACTCATAAACTATTGTAAAATAGGAGATTTGCCAGTTCGTAATGCAAATTTTACGTAAGCTGACATTTGGAACTTCTTCTTGACTTATCATTCAATCCGGTTAATTTATCGCGAAATATTTGCACTTGTATTACAAACAGGAGATTTTGAAGTGAAGAACAATCGCATGAAAATTTTAGGTACCGCAGTCATTTCGGCAATCGCAATAGGATCTATCGGTTTTATGGGTGGCTGCAATAGCCGCCAGGAAATTCTGAAAGATAGGCCAATGGTTCCACCGCCTATCAACCAGGAACCTTCAAATCCGCCATTGGCGGCTCCTGCTCCTGCCGTTGTAGCACCGGCAGTCGTTCAGCCTGTATTGCCTCCAGCTCCTGCACCTGTGCCAGTTCCCGCACCGGCAAAGGCAAAGCCCGCCCCGGTCAAAACAGAAACTGTCCCGAAATAATAAGATAATCGCAAAACCCACGTTTTGCAGAAATTCAGAAGACATCCGTCGCAGCGGACAGAGTTCAGAATGAAATTCGAACTCAAATCCCGATTTATTCTGAATTCTATCTCCTGAATTCTGTCACTAATGGCTCAGAGGGAAATCCGCGTTTTCCTTATGTTATACCTTGACACCCTCCTATATCTTGACTACCTTTCTGCGTTATGGAAATCGAAATTCCTGACAATTGAACGAATTCATCTTTAGCTCCTTCGTTAGAGGCTAAGCCAAACTGACGGCGGTATTCAGAGATAATTTGAAAAAACTGCGGGCAGGAGATAAGCCATGATTGATTATACTGATTTAAAAAAAGCACTCAAGCACTTGGAATTGCAGCAGAACAATTTTAAGACCTTGGATCCGGCTTTGCCAGAGTTGATGAAGGAAGCCGTAAAGGAATCTGTCATCCAACGCTTTGAAACCTCTTATGATTGCCTCTGGAAGATCCTCAAGAGATACCTCATTGAAGAGAAAGGTTTGCCTGATGTTCCCAACAGCCCGAAACCGATTTTAAAACTTGCAGGTCAGAACGATCTCTTTACCTCTTCAGTCGAGCAATGGCTGAAATATGCGGATGCCCGAACCAGTACTGCCCATGATTACAGCGGGGAAAAGGCGGCGGAAACGCTTTTGATCGTTGGCGACTTTATTGATGATGCCATTGACCTCTATAAAAAAATGACTGGAAATACTTGGGAATGACCGCAGCAATCGACATTACTATGGAGCAGCGGACATTACTTCTGGCTCTCTTGGATCGCTTCATCCCTGATGCCGTAGTATGGGCTTTTGGTTCCCGCGTGAAACATATCGCCCGACCCAACTCCGACTTGGATCTCGTCGTTTTCAGTTCACCCGAGCAACGACCTCAAGTTTCTGAACTCAAAGACGCGATTGCAGAGAGCAACATCCCCTTCATCGTGGATCTCCACGTCTGGGATGAAATTCCTGAAAACTTCAGAACCAACATCGAAAAAGAACATGCAGTTCTGGTGGCTGGAATAGAAGGGAAAGTCGAGGAAAAAGAGAGAAGTGCCGAGTGATTGTACTACCCTAGTTTTGCTTTCTCCTTGATGTCAGATTAGAGTTGTTCGATCTTATTTGTGAACTGTGCATCCAACGCCTCCAACTCCTCATATCTTTTGAGTGTCGAAAAATCCTTACCCGCCATATGCACAATTTTATTTTTCTCCCTCATAATCTTTTGGGTTGAAATTATTCCAGCCAATAAGGTTGAATCCGGCGGATAGTTTGTTACGGCAATGCTTCCAGGATTTTCCTTCTTCGACGATGATCCCTCCTACAAATTTTTCTTTTGGTCGCGAAGTTCGCAACCCGTTCAAGTATTCCAATAAGGCGTTATGTTTGCGAAACGATTCCGCATCACTCCGTTCAGTTTTGGTGTCGAAAAAACCCAGAGTGCCGTCTTTGAACTTCATCAGAAAGTCTACATAGAAAAGAGCCCATTCACCGTATGCGTTCCGGTACGGAACCGCAAAATGTTCCTTGCCATGATCGCCGTTCTTATACCACCATTCCAAGCAACTTTTACTGGATTCCAGCAGTTCGGTGAACCGCTTTTCCGGCGAGCTCTCCTTAACCTGTGCGAAGGCCGGTTGCATCACATGAACCGGACGCAGCTTCTCCTCATACTGCTCAACATCGTAAAAACGAACTTCCGGCACCTCCCACGGATATTCTTCCGGATTACGACTGACAGTCGCCGCATGTTCCTTGAGTATCTGTTCATATTCAGTCAAAGAACTTTTAATCAATGAACTTAGATTCAGTTGGTTGTTATCCGAAAGGATGAATTTGGTGGCGTCAAACTCGTCTAACCCAAGATATTCCCCGAAGAATTCCAACATGGCGTATTTCAACACTGGCGCGCTGTCAATTTTTGCGTAGTCGCCGCAGGAGTCGAGGCAGAAATGGTGCAACAGGTGCTCAAGCTCTGATGCCGTTTTGGCATAACGGATAGTGTCGCCATGCACCACCTGTTCGTGGTCGCCGTCAAATCTGAAATCTTTCGGAATTCTTGCCGAAATCTTTTTCGGGTCAAGATCCCAAAGCGTAGATTCCAGTATTTTCCGGTTCAACTCCACGCACTTCAAGTTCTCGTGTGAGGCGATCCATCCGGCCTTTTTCGCTGCAATCTCAAGCGCTACCCGAAACTTTGAACCAATACG
>JBAZRS010000009.1:0-24893 GCA_041662825.1 Victivallales bacterium
GGAAGATTTCATGTTATGGAAACCTTCCGCGCCCGGAGCTTCTGGAGAGATGGAGGGGAGCGGCGGCAAATTCCGTCTTGTCCCCGGCGATCAGATGACTGTCCTGGCGAAGCTGAGGCGTATTCCCGGAACAAAGGGGGACGGCCTGATTGCTTCGATAAAAACCTGGGGCTTCGGCATAAATGCTGACGGCTCCCTTTATTTCAATCTTTTCGGCAAGGGGGCGCGGAAGAGCGTTCCGACTGCAAATCCTGTAGCACCGTTGTACTTCCCATTGAAGGCGAAGTGGCCTCCACTTGAGAATTCTTTGAGTGGTCGCGTTTCGGAAGATGTCTGGACGACTGTGGCATGGGCTGTCAATACCAAAGGCGCATGGGGCAGTTCATATACATTCTATATAAATGGAGTTGCCCAGGACTCGGATATGGGTTATGCGCCTCTGGATGTAAGTCCTGCTGAAGGTGCGGTGAAATGTGGCGGCGGTTCAGGCCTGGAGCTGGCTGAGGTTCGCATATACAATCTTCAACTGAACAATGCGGAAATGGCGGAACTGGCAAAAACAGGTAAAATTTCACCCAGGACTTCCGAAGCGAAATCCGAGCCTGTCAAGAAGCAGGTGAACCGTGAGAAAAACGGGAAAATGATTTTCGCGCACAGGATGATAGGATTCGGCCCCTCGTTCGGACTAGGCGCCGACAAGGACAATTTCGCAGTCGGAGCTGGCGGATTCCTTTTCCCCGTGAAAAATCCGAAAGGTCCGAACGTCCCCGGCTGGAGCAGGGAAGGGCACATAGGCGCGCTGCATCCTCCTTTCGAGAGCAAGGTGGATGAATTCAAATGGGAAATCGGACAGGCGGTGGAGGGCGGCCTGGACGGATTTGTCCTCGACATCTGCGGTGGAACCCAGGAACTCGGAATTCCAGACGGCCTTATTAAGGCCGCAGAAGAGCTGGGAGGGAGTTTCCAGGTGGGACTCTGCCTGGATTTTGCCGGCGGCACGATTGAACTGAAAGTTGAGACTGTCAAAGAATGGCTGAAGAGACATAGGGAAAGCCCGGCGCTTTTCCGTCTAAAGGGGATTCCGGCCTTTGCTACATACGGATCGGGATATCGGTCTCCGGAGAAGCTTGAGAAGGAGTTCAAAATGCTGCGCGATGCGGCCGGAGAGCCGATTTATCTGATAGTCGATCTTTCCGAATTTCCCAATACGGATCCGAAGGAATGGGAGAAGAAGGCACGCTCCTATGCGCCGCTTGCGGAAGGGATGACATGTTTCTACAGCCGTCAGGCAAACGAGCGGAACGCAGAGGCGTTTGCGGCACTTGCGAAGGTCGCGCACGAGTCCGGGAAGGACTGGGGCGCCAGTCCGTGGCCGAACTATTATTCGCCCGGCAGATCCGTCGGCATGGAGAATATCGGAGCCGACAATTCCCGCTACTGGGACCGCATGTGGAAGATTGTGCGGGACACCAAGGCCGACTATGTATTGCTGACGACGTGGAACGACATCACCGAGGATACCACAATCATGCCCGGCGTCAGGCGCCATTTCTCGTTCACCGACCTGCTGGGGAACTATTATGGACCCTGGTTCAAGTCCGGAGTTGAACCGAAGCCGAGTAAAGATCAGGTATGGGTGTTTTACCGCCCCTACCGTACCGATGCCAAGGTTCCCGTGGTCGCCAGCCCGCTCGCCAAGGGATCTTCCAGCCAGAACATGATCGAGGTGCGTTCCTTCCTTGTGAAACCCGGGAAAATTATCCTTGAAGGAATAGGCGAACAGGACGCACCTGCCGGAATGTCGTCCCTGGAATTCCAGAGCCGGCCCGGCCCTGTCAAAGTGTCACTGGTTCGTCAGGTTCCGGCCTGGTCCGGACTTACAGCAAAAAATGAGACTGTGCTGAGTTTCCAGGCGCCGGAATGGATTACCGACCGACCGTGGCGGCAGGATTTCTCCATCCGCGGATTCAGCAGCGCCGAGAACGATCATTGGAAGAAATGGTTTCCGGGCGTTGAGCAGCATTATATGAGCGAATATGGGGATGTCGACGGGAACGGCCTGCCGAACTGGTTCGAGAGATATTATTTCGGCCAGTGGTGCGCTGTGGATCCCAAGGCCGATCCCGACAATGACGGCAAAAGCAACCTCCAGGAATTCAATGAAGGCACCGATCCGCGCAATCCGCCAGTTGTTTATCCAAAGTCATTCCAGTGGAATCCGGCGACCGATTTCAAAGCGGACAATGCAACCTATCCGGTCCTCGACTCCATGGGGTCGAAAGCCTGGGAGTATGAATTCGTATCATCCCAGAACCGCACAGGAAAGTTCCAGGAGGTGGGCTTGCTTGTTACGCAGATTCCGGCATGGCTGGAGCGGAGCAACTCATGGAGTTTCGGTGTCGGCAGGCCCAAGGACGGGACGCTGTCTTACACCGGGGCTGCGGATTCCTCCTCTTCTATCGTATGGAAGAGTCCTGTAAAAGGAAACGTGGCAATTAAGATAAGTGTTTCCAAGGATGACGTTGTGACGCCTGTGACGGTTGTTCTGGCGCGCGAAGGCCAGGTCAAGCCGTTGTGGGAATGCGAATTTGATCCGAAGGGGGAGGTCAAGGAATTCTCAGTCGAGATTCCCGTCACCCCCGGCGAACGCCTGCGCCTCTCGGTGGCCGGGAAACCCGGCGCTCCGGCATGGCATGTCCGCATGAACTGGTCCATCACTCTGCAGGAAACTTCAGGGACCAAATAATAAAAGTCTATTGAACCAATTGAAAATTGTATTTTTTCGAATATTTGGAATGCGGCAGCTTGCCGCCGCCTTTCGACAGACAAGTTTGCTTGTCTGCAAATAACGCGGAGCGAGCTCCGCTAATAAAGGCTGAAGCATCCGCCGTCGCTAAGATGTTATGGCGTGACAAGAGCTTCAGCACTCCAAATCTCAATTAAAAGAGTGTGGTACAGGCGTCTCGCCTGTTCTTATTACTTCTTGAAGAACAGGTGAGACGCCTGTATTACATTAAAGAAGATGCCACCAAGGATTGTGGCGTTCTGTATAGTTTCGGTGTTTTGGCCGCCCAAGTTGATGTTAAGGAATTTCAAAGTTTAATGAACAGTTATTTTCTAAACTCTGAAATCCATCTTCTGCGAATTGCGAAATTCGCACTTGGAGGTGCGGTACCTTGGTACCGCCTTTCTTCTGACAAGCTTGCTTGTCAGTTAGACGAGGAGCAAGCTCCTCTGGAAAAGGCTGTAACAAGTTACAGCTCCAAGGTCAGGCCGAAGCGCCTGACGTAAATTTGGAGCTTGGATTTTTTTGGTATTAAAAAGTTGCGGCCCCTGGCCGCCTAATTCAAGGTATAGGAATTTCAAAACGGATCGCCGGCATCTTGCCGGCATTTTAATTAAGATGAAGAATTTCTGAAAACCTGAATCATTTTCAATCATGGAGTCTTTGTTTGACTCCACTAAACTTTGTCGCGAGCTTTGTCCTGAGCTTTGTCGGAGAAGAATGCAAAAGGGGAAAGGGAATCGACGAAGTTCGCGACAAAGCTCACGACAAAGCTTGATAATAAAGATCCGGCGGATAATCAAATTATTTAAAGTTGCGGCCCCTGGCCGCCTAATTCAAAATAAAGAAAGGATTTGAGAAATATGAAATTGAAAAGTCTGATTTTGGCCGGGGCTCTGCTGGCAGGCGCTTCGGTGTGGGCGGGAGAGCATTATGTGTTTGCGCACTTCATGGTATGCCTGCCGTATAACGGTGATGATTCTGTGGCGGCGTACGAACACCAGATACGCCTGGCGCAGCAGTACGGGATTGACGGTTTCGCCTTGAACTGCGGCGCATGGACCAATGAGCCCTACTATGTTGAACGCTCCAAGCGCATGTACGAGGCGGCGAAGCGTGTCACCCCGGATTTCAAGCTCTTCTTCTCCATCGACACGGCCTCAAACCTGGATCCGCTTCCTGCGGCTCTGGACATGATGAAACGCTTTGCCGATCATCCGAACCAGTTCCGGCACGGCGGCAAGCCTGTGCTTTCCGCCTACTCATGCGCCGATCTTGTCCTGAAGGCGGACAATAAGAGTGGCAGAGGGCTTGCGGAAGGTCAAAAACCGCGCTGGACTGAAACCCTTTCCGCCTTGAAGGATGCCGGAAACGAATCCTGCTTTGTGCCATTTTTCTGGACGGACAACTACACGCTCTGCCCCAGTTACGACGGAGTGCTCAAAACTTTCGCCGACGCTCCTTATCTCGACGGCTATTTCCTCTTCGGGATTGATGCGCCTGTCTGGGATCTGATTCAGGGCAACGCCAACTGCCGCCGCGCGTCGAACAAACTCGGCAAGCTTTATATGGCGACAAACTCCTTCGCGTACAACAGCGCCAATGTCCGCGACTTCCACGGCATGCGCGACTATTCCGCCATTTGGGAGGGATTCATCAAGGACAATGCCGACTGGGTGGAGATTGTAACATGGAACGATTATACCGAGGACGGTCATCTTTCCCCGGCCCATGCAGGTTCGAAGATTGAGACGGAACGCATAAACCACGACGAGTCATATCTCGATGTCACCGCCTATTACTCTGCCTGGTTCAAGTCGGGACGCCAGCCGGAAATAAAACAGGAGAAGATCTTTTATGTATACCGTGAACGTTCTAAATGGCTGGACAAGGTTTTCGACGGCAAGAAACAGTCATGGGTGCTGTCTCCCGACCAGATTCATGACGATGTTGAGGACAAGATCTATTCCAGCGCCTTCCTGAAGGAGCCTGCGGAACTCACCATCCAGACCGGAAAAGAGAAGAAGACTTTCCAGTTGAAGGCCGGTCTCTCGCATGTGGAGATTCCGTTCCAGCCGGGCGTACCGCACTTCACTCTGAAACGGCAGGGAAAGGTCATAGCTGACTTCTGCGGCCGGCAGGAGATAATCAAGGAGGCGACCAAGGAGAACAGCCCCGCCGTATGGCGCAACTCCAACAGGACTTGGACCGGGACCTGGTGTCTCGGCGAGGCCATAAGCATATCCGCTGAAAAAGCAGTCGTCATCGGTGATGCGAAAATCGTCGATGTCGACGGAAAGAAGGCCGTCAGCATTTCCCAGAACAAGGGAAGCGGCGTCCAGTTGCTTAAGGACAAAATTCCCGCAGGTCCATTGAACTTCAGAATACGCTACAAAAATCAGGGAGCTTTACTATGCCGTCTGACAATGTCGTCAGGACCTAAGCCAGTTTTCACCTTTCCAGTCTATCTTCCTCCGACGCAGGACGCCTGGACGACGGTCTCATTTCTCTGGACTCCGCCAGTGCCGTCTGATGCGGGACTGCGCATTGAACGTATGGATGGCGATGTCGGAGAGGCTTTGATTGAAAGCGTCGAAATAGTCCGTTCGGAACCTGTGCCGATGGCGAAGCTTGAAAAAAGCCCGCTTGAACCGGCCATGGTGGAACTGCCGGGAGGTTCCTTCTCGATGGGGAGTGCCGAAGGTGCGCCGGACGAGGCGCCTGTCCACAAGGTCACATTGTCGGCTTTCCGTCTGGGCAAGTTTGAAGTCACCAACGCAGAGTATGAACGCTTCAAACCGGAACACCGCCGCTACCGCGACGAATATTCATGGCGTGACAGCGACCCGGTAATTTATGTGAGCTGGCAGCAGGCTGCGCAATATTGCAACTGGCTTTCGGCGCAGGCGGGTCTGCCGCCGGCATATGATGAAAAGACCTGGACAGTGAATCTTACGGCGGGTTATCGCCTCCCCACAGAGGCCGAGTGGGAATATGCGGCGTCAGGCCGTGGAGAGGGGCGAGTCTATCCCTGGGGCAAAGAGGCTCCGGACAAGACCCGCTGCAACGCCGATTCAAGCGGCACTGCGGCCGTCGGCAGTTATCCTGCGGGTGCAAGCCGCGACGGTGTGATGGATATGTCCGGAAATGTGGCGGAATGGTGCACCGAGGTTTTCCATCCGTATCCCAAGGAGCCTGTCACCGATCCGTGCCCCCTCATGCCGGGTGCATACCGTTCAATTCGCGGCGGTTCATGGGGATACTACAATAAAAGCCAGAGGGTGGCCGACAGGGAGTACAATTCACAGGTGTATCCGGGCTATTATTACATCGGATTCCGCCTGGCTCTGCCCGCCGCAAAAAAATAAATAAAGAATTCATTGTTCAGAATAGATGATGAAACGCTGTAACATAAACATTTCAGTTGTCGATATCTGGTGGGAGACGCAGCTCGGGATTCCGCGAAAGTCCGGCTCCGGGGAAAAGCAGGCCGCACTGGCCAAGGTTTTTCCGGGACTGATCACCTTCCGAAATGAGGGGCTTCCGCATAATGTCCCCGATCCCAACCACGGTTTCACCATGCTCAAGGCGCTCGGACTTGAATACAGCATCGGTGAAACCGGACTTCCTGCTTTTACGCAACTGTCCCCGGAGCAGGTGATGAAACTTTCTCCGCCGGACTATGCCGATAATCCGGCGGTTGAGGCGCTGCGGAAGGCGATCCGTGAGACAAAGGATAAGTACGGCAGCGCCGTAAACTCCAGTTTTTCCGGACTGCTTTATCCTGCGCTCAAGGTGCGGGGACAGGATATTTTCACCGACTTCTATGAAAATCCGGAAATGGTCCACCATCTCATGTCCGTCCTGGGGGAGACGCTTTACCGGCATCTGAAATTCCTGAAGGATGAATGCGGGGATATTCCCTATTTCGTCCTCGGGAGCTGTTCCAACTGCATGATATCCCCGGCTACCTACTATGAATTCCTGCGGTCGCACGAGGCCCGCATATCAACCCTCTCCCAATATATAAAGGGCCGCCGCCGTGCGATGGGAATGCACCATTGCGGGACGAAGGCAGACGCGTATTTTCCAGTGTACTCCAAAATACCGGAACTGGAAATGATCGAGGCGAGCTGTGATACCGACATTGAGGCGGGCCTTCGCGAAATGCCCGGCCTGCTCTTCAAGCCTATGCTGGATCCGATACGACTGGACCATATGTCGGAAGATGAGATTGCCGCGCAACTGAATTCGCTTCTCGGACAGCCGTCGGTCATCGAGATCCAGGCGTTCGACCTGACACAGTTTTGCACTGTTGAGAAAGTGAGAAAGATGTTATCAATGACATTTGGATATAACAAAAGCCACGGCCTGCCGGGCTATACGCGCTTCTTCGCATGAGCGGGAGAAGATGATTTTAATTAACTGAAAATTACATAAGGAACTTCAATGAAAACTTTAGCAGTGATGACAGTTTGCGCTTCCGTGTCTTTTATGATGTTTGACCTACCGTTGAATGCAGCAGAGATCGATCTGACTCCGCAGTCGGTCATGTGTTCGAACAACGAGGCGCGCGGCTACGCGTTCAAGGAGCCATTTGTCTATGCCGGCCCGATAGCGGAACTGGTTGACAAGAAGTCCGAGACCTGTCTGAACGATCCGACTCCCTACGTGTATCCCTGGATTCTGGAGGCCTGGTTTCCGGGTGATGCTCCCGTGTCCATAAGCCGCGTCTCCGCGCGCAGCGGAACACGCATCGTGACGCGCTGGAGCATACAGCTCTGGGAGGGAGGCTCCGACGGCGCGTGGCGGACAATTGCAAGCTGTTCAGGTGAAGGCAAGCCCATGGAAGCTAAATTTGCTCCGGTCATGGTGCGTGGTGTGCGCCTTATCATAGAGGAGTCCAAGGGAAGCGCCTGGGGCTCTCTTCTCATGAGCGAGTTCCATGTCTTCGGTCCGGAGCAGGAACTGAAAATCATTCCTGACACGCAAAAAGCCCTGACCCTTTCAACCGCCAAGGACATGAACATCTTTAAAATCGGGGAGCCAATTCTTGTCAAGGCGGAGATACTCA
This sequence comes from Victivallales bacterium, assembly GCA_041662825.1. Taxonomy (GTDB): domain Bacteria; phylum Verrucomicrobiota; class Lentisphaeria; order Victivallales; family GWF2-50-93; genus GWF2-50-93. The sequence continues at coordinate 7,860 of JBAZRS010000009.1, forward strand.
ATACCGACAAGGGGATGGAGCGTAAGTTTAACGTGAAGGGCGAATGGCTGGACTACTATCTGAGGCCGGTGGCGCCGGAACAAGCCTATCCATTGAGCCTGCGTGCCGGCAGCAAAAAGACTTTGGATTTCAGCTTCACCCCGAAGGAACAGGGGGCCTATTTCTGCCGTGTCAGCCTGCGCATGGACGGCGCACTCGTTAACCAGAGCCTGATCCTCTGCGGCAGCAGGGATCCCGACATACTCAAGAACGTCAAACCCTTCCGTGCCCTCAAGCCGCTGGGCGAGCCGTCCCCTGAAGCCCTGACCGGAGAAGGCAAAATACTCTGGTCGACCGAAATGTACCATCAGTCATCGCATCCGCATTTTCTTCCGGGGCCGGATCATTTCCGCGAGATCCGCAAGGCTGGCGGAAACTTCATCTGCCCGATGCCTACCTGGAGCGCAGTAGAACCGCTGCCCGGGATTTACAATTTCGCCTACTACGACAACTGCCTGAGACTCGCCGAAGAGTTCGGCCTGCGCATCGAGTTCGGACTCTGGAACTACAATTTCAGCAAGGAGCACAAGTGGTGGCTGATGGATGAATACGCACTCGATGCAAGCGGCAAGGTCGGAACCGGAGTCAACAGGATGTTCAGCCTGGCGGGCCCGAAAAACCGCGATGGGATCCTCAATACCGTCGAAGTCCTACTCAAGCGCTACAAGGACAATCCCTGGATCGGAATATGGCAGTTCAAAGTCTATGGGCATGTCGACTGGCTGTTCCCCGGCGGCTATACTGAATTCGACTATTCCGAGCCGTACCGCAAGGAATTCTCCCGCTGGCTGAAGGAGGATAAGGGGCTCTCCCTGGATGCCCTTTCCAAACGTCACGGGATTGCCTACAAGAGCTGGGACGAGGTTAAGGTCGGGGCTCCCATCTGGTGGGGCGGTCCCAAGGACAAGGACTACTCGTCCTATCTCGAATTGCGCCCGCTCCAGCAGGACAGCTACGAGTTCCGCGACTGGATCATGTCCAAGGCCTGCCGGGAAGTCTACGACCTGATCCGCAGGTACGACTCGACGCGCATGATCGGCAACTGGCTCCAGCCTTACCTTGCCAGGGGCCAGATCGAATTGACCGACCAGTACATGATCCCGGGCGGCAACAACGGAGGTGAGACGATCGAACTCGTCCGCCAATGCCTCGACATGGAGTCTCCGGGCAAATGGGCCAGGATTGAGCCCTGGGGGCCGATGAATGCCCATTTCGGAAAACTGAAGGCGTTCAACTGGCTGCTTTTCAATTGCGGCGCGGTTCACACCAAGCAGGTCAATTACGTCTTCCCAGTATGGGAGGAGAATCCCTGCTGGGATCAGTTCTCCCTTCCGGCGACGAAGCAATTGTTGATCGGGCTTTCCGACTCGGCCCGCCCCCGCAGCCGCATCCTCGGACTTCACTCCTATGCGACCAATCACCGCGAGGGGCGCGCCACGCAGAGCTATATCGAACTTGACCGCTGGTTCCGCATGCTCTCATACAGCAACTGGATGGTCAAACCCGGAAACTGGATGCAATGGCAGCTTTCCGACGGCACACTTTCCAATCTCGGGGATTACGATCTTATAATCGATGATCATTCACGTGTCATCACCGCTGAAAATGTCGAACGGCTTGCCAGGTGGACGGAAAAAGGGGGAACTCTGGTGGTCTTCTCCAATTCCGGAGAGGCTCTTCTCGGCGAAACTCGCAAGAGCTGGCCGCTGCTCACGAGGCTTGGCTATGCCGTGGATGCTTCTGAAATGGAGAAGCTCGGAAAACACGGCAAGTTCAATTTCACGCCCGGCAATCCCGTGTTTAAGGATATGAAGACAGAAATTGCAGTCCAAGGCTATCCTGTCCTTAACGCCCCGAAAGGGGCGCAGGTGCTTGCCACAATCGATGATAAGCCCGGCGCGCTTCTCTGGTCCGTCGGAAAAGGCAGGGTGATCCTGATAGCCGGCAAACTCGGTGATTACGATCTCGGTGAAATATGGGGGTCGATTGACAAGAAGGACAAGGATGGGAAGGGCGTGTTCTACCCGATGCGGAACGAGGCGACCCTCCGTGTCGAGGAGTCCCTGTCCCCTTTCCTGGACGCAGTGGTCCGCTGGTCCGGCGTCAAAACCAACCAGCCTTTGAAGTGGGACACCGCAAACGGTGCTCTTCTCGGTTATTACAAGAGGAACGGCGATGTCCACTATGTGGTCTTCCTCAACCGCGGCAAGGAGGCCGTGGAACCTGTCTTCTCACTCAGCGGACTTCCCGAGGGGAAATACGCCCTGCGCCGGATCAGCCCTGACGAAAATCGCGCCCTTGGCCACAGATTCGACTCTGAAATCTCCGCCAAAGTCGGCATTGGCCTTCTTGAGCCGGACCGCATGACGGCCGTTCGTATAGAATTACTGCCGTAGAAAATATTTCCGGGATATATTTGGGTTTTCAAAGGAATCGGAACATGGCGGATGAGAGGAATTTCAAAGTTTATTTCTTGTTTATGGATTTCTTACGAATGCGAAAGCATTCCCCGGAGTGCGGTGACAGAGTCACCGCTTGAGCGCAGACTATGTCTGCGCACTCCCGGGACGGCTATCACCGTCGTAAATGACAAAAAGATTCCGCCTGAAGGCGGCACTCCAAACGCTTTTACAGTGAAATTGACACAGGATTGTAATGATATTGTATTTTTACACGTTTGCGGCCTTTGCGCCTCTTGCGTTAAGAAAATTAACGCTAAAGACGCAATAGTCGCTACAGTTCAAAAGAGATTAAATCCCGGTGGAGCCGGTTAAGTCCAGTTTTGAAATTGTCTCGAAATACAAAAAACAGGAGAATTCATAAGATGAAAAATGCACAGCAACAGACGTTGCAAGATACAGTTACAATAGCCAATGAAGTTTCCTCCCTGCAGTTGTCGCCTAACGGCCAGCTGCGATTTGCCCTAAAGGGCGGCTCTGCATGGGAATCACCGGGAGCCGTAATCCTTATGCACTATTACGACCGGCAGCACCCGCGGCCGGCGGTGGTGTCGGCGCCGAGCCAGAATGCGAATGCATTTGGAACCGCCGGAACCCCATCTCTGGCATCACGCGGGGATATTGTTGTTCAACGGCATACGGCGGACGAGCTGCTGGTTCACGCAAATTTCCCCCGCATCGATATCAGGATTGACATCCATTTCCTGCTGCGTCCGGATGGGCAGGGTTTCTCCGTGCGCATTGACGATGCGGATATAGTCGAAGGAAATCCGATGCTCTACCGCATTCTCTCCATCGAAATGCTGCCCGAGTTCGGTGCGGCCATTACCGGCGAGTCTGGCTATCTTACACTGCCTAACTGGGCCGGGTGCCAGACCTTCTTCAACAAGGATTATCCCCGCGAGGTCAGGCAGACCATCTATAGCAGCAACGACCAGTGGGAACATGTCTGCAACATGCCGGTGTTCGGCATCACACGCGCGCAGGGCACGCTGTGCGGGCTGGTGGCCGCCGGTGACTTCGACGCGCAGCTGATCTCGCGCGTGCACTGGGAGCGTGCGCATACCAACAGCACCCATCCTGCACTTGTCTACCGGTGGGAGCAGCAGGACACGCGCATTCCCGGACGGCGCGAGGTTCGCTATTCCTTTGCGCCCGCAGAGTACGACGGCGGTGAGGGATACGTCTTTATCGGAAAGGCGTACCGGCAATTTCTCCATGCGGAGCGCGGTTTGCAGACATGGGCGGAAAAGGCTGTGACACGCCCCGAGGCGTTGGAATACCGCGACCGCTTCTTCCTGAAGATATTCATGGCATACAAAGACCCTGCCGAAGACGGGCATGGGCCATATCATCCGGTATGCACGTTTGCGGAGGCGCGTAAGATTCTCGAAGCGTGCCAGGCGCGCGGCATGGCGAAGATTACCGCGATTCTGGTGGGCTGGGGCCAGGACGGGCATGACGGCATGCCTCCTACACGGTTTCCAGTCGATGAACGCCTGGGCGGTGAGACGGAGTTCCGGAATCTGATTGCCTGGTGCAAGGCTCACGATGTCCAGCTTGGCGTGCATGATTCCTACGGCGGCGCGTATTCCTGCTCTCCGGAATTCGACGTGAAGGATCTGATCTGCCACCGCAGCGGCGAATACTGGGCGTGTATCATCTGGAGCGGAGGACGCAGCCACATTATATGCCCGGCCGTCTTTCTCGACAAGCACGTCAAACGCGATGTTCCGGCAATCGCCGCATTGGGCCTGCATGGCCATCACCACGTCGACGCGGTGGGAAGCTTCATGCCGTGTTTCTCCCCGGAACATCCCGTGGAGCAGCGTTCCGCGTATGTAGACTATGTCCGGCAAATGTTCACTTACATAAATGCCAGCATCGGAAGCGTCTCGACCGAGATGCCGTTCGGGCCGTATTTTGATGTTGTCGACGGGTTCTACCATTCCTATGTCAATCCGTCCCCGTGGCATCTTGCCTCGCCGGTGGGACGTTACCTCTATGATCGGACTGTTCCTCTTCTGATGGTGGCGTTGAATGGCAGCTTGAAATGTTGCGAGGGGGTACGCGTAGATGCCGGTTATCGGGCTATGCTGGCAGACCTGGGAGTGAGCCCGCAGGGAGAAGTCTCTTGGCTTCCCAGCAAGCCTTTCGGCATCTCCTCTTATGAGACTCTCGCCGACCTCTTGGCGGACACCTATAAAAACTGCTACGGGGAATCGAGCCAGCTCGCGCGGCTCCGGTGTCTGGAGATCGAGGGGCGCTGGGAAATTATCCCAGGAGTTAATCGTACGCGCTATTCAGACGGCACCGAGGTGACGGTGAACCGTACAGACAAGCCCTGCGAAGGTTTGGCGCCTTACGCTGTCTCCATTCATCCCAAACCTGCATCCAAGGCAGGGCGAAAATAGCTTGCGCATGAAAGCAATTTCACAGACAAAGTCATTATGAAAAGAATAAACAGGAGAATTCAAGGATGAGCAAAATAAATGCATTGATAGAACCGCGTACAGCCGACAAGAGATTGACATTGTCCGCACCCGGCTGGAGTGGGAAGTTTTCAAGTGAAACCGTGGCGCGCTGCCAGCTTTACAACACGATGGAGGCGCGGGTCGAGTGGCATGCGGTCATTGTGGAATGGGAGAAGCTTTCATCCTCCGCGGACGGCTGGCGTCTGCCTTGCCATGTGGACATTCCGTTTTACGGCACAGTGTTCACTTTTGAAATAGTGGGCCGCGCAAAAGCGGAACTGGGAGCCTTTGAACTGGGCATCCCATTCAAGACTCTTGTGGAGAAGGATAACAGTTTTGCGCAGCTCATGCGGATCGATCTGATGCCAGACTTCTCTCCTGCTGCCAACGGAGAGGATGGCTATATCCTGCTACCCTGCCTCGCAGGCGCCATCCACCGATTCACGCACCGCGTCAGCCGCGAGGAGCGGGTCGCAATCTATGCGGAACAGAAGCAGTGGGCGATGCGAAGCAACTTCAACTGTTTCGGAATGCACCGTCCGTCGGCATCCTGGTGCGCGATTGTTACGGAAGGCGAATTCGACGCCGAGGCAGTAGTCCGTTCCCATTATGAGGAAGAGGCCGTGAACAGCGTCCATGCCGGTCTGATATACAGGTGGGAGCCCAATGATCCGATGCTCAAGGGTGATCGCACTGTGCGCTACTATCTGCGAAATCCGCAGGCGGGGGGCTGGCCGGAGTTTGCACGCTGCTATCGGCGTTTCCTGCGCGAGGAGCGCGGGGTCCGCACTTGGGCGCAGAAGGCTTCCGAAAATCCGGTGGCGCTGAAATTCGCCCGCGGTTTCGTGATGAAGATCATGCAGGGATACAAGCAGATGGCCTTTGACGGCACCGGGAAATACTGTTCCTGCACATCCTTCGCCGAGGCGCGCAAGATCCTCGAGGACATGCAGGCTGACGGCATCGTGCGCAACACCGCGCAGATGGTCGGATGGAACCACGAGGGGCACGACGGGCGTTATCCGACCCGTTTCCCGGTCAACCCTGTCGAAGGTGGGGAAAAGGGATTCCGTGAACTTATCGAATGGGCGCGCAGCCAGGGAATCATCATTTCCGTACACGACAACATCTACGACAGCCATGAGATCGGCGAGGATTTCCGCCGAGACGAACTGGTTGTGCTGCGTGACGGCAACGTGTGGCGGAACATACCGTGGGCAGGAGGCCTGACTTTCAAACTCTGTCCGGTCTGCGCACCCAGGATCGTCGAGAGGGATTTGCCGAAGATGAAGGCCATGGGTATTGACGGAAACTACTATCTTGACGCGGTCGCCGCATTCTTCCCGTGCCATTCGCCTGCCCATCCTGCCAACCGCGCTGAATTCATGGCGGCGATGCGGAAGATTTTCGCTTACACCAGAAATCTCTTCGGCACGCTTTCACTTGAAGTTCCGGTCGGGGCTTATTTCGATCTCATGGACGGTGTTTACAGCGACGATTCCGCAATGGGCCTCGACAGGTTCACCGATTTCCGCAGGAACTTCATAGACGACGTGGTGCCGTTCCTGCAGGTCGCCCTGCACAACAGTGTCCGTTACAACCGCGGCGGAAAAGACCGGGCCGATGCGCTGCGCACACTTGCACGGGGTGCGATGCCGTTCATAGAGGTTTCCGCGCGTTCGGCCGCCGGAGCACACGGGATGCCCACCTATGCGGACCTTCGCGAGTTCGCACGTGAAGGGTACAAGCTGTGCTGCGAAGAGCATGTGGATCTGCTGACGGAAGACCTGGAGAACATTGAATTCCTGTCGCCTGATCTCTCCAGCACGCAATACGCAAACGGTGTCCGCCTGCTGATTAACGCCGGCAAAACCCCTGCAGTCATTGAGGGAAAGACGCTCCAAGCGGAAAGCGTCCTGAGGATTTGAGTGTCACCGTATCTGTTTCTGAAACTACCAGTTCATGCATAACGCTTGCATTATCATGAATAATATAATATAGTTACTAATCGTCTCGAAATAGAATAGAGACCCCAACGGGTTTATCCCGTTGGTGAATAAGATTGGGAGGCTAGGGCGAGCATCACCTAGCCTCCCAATCTTATTCACCACCGACGCAAGGTCGGTGGGGTCTAAACAATTATGAGACGATTAGTAAGATGTAAGAAACCTGTTAAACCAATGAACCGGGCGCCGGCTCGGATACTATAAAGGATTACATTTATGGCGACTTTGCAGGTAAGAGCGATGGATGACAGGCTTTATGAAGCCCTTGGGAGACGCGCCGCCATGGACAACCGCTCGATAAGCCAGGAAGTGGTGATGATAGTCAAGGAATATCTTTCGGGTCCGAATGTCGACCACAAAAGAAAAACGGACTCGTTCCTTGAGCTTGCCGGTACCTGGCAGGATGAGAGATCTGCCGGGGAAATTATCCGTGATATAGGGAAATCGCGCAAAGACTCGCCCTCCAGATTCAAGGAGAAAATCTGAAATGTATCTCCTGGACACCGACACGATCATTTATTTCCTGAAAAATGATCCGGTTGTGGTTAATAATTTCAGGCTGAATGCGGATTCGCCGAAGGCTCTTTCCGTAATAACCTACGGGGAACTTCTCTACGGTGCCGAGAACTCGGCAAGGCGGAATGAGAACATTGCCAGGATCCACAGGATTGCAGAACTCTTCCCTGTGATTGACGTGACCAGGGCGGTGATGGAAACCCTGTCTTCCCTGAAATTCTCCCTTAAAAAGTCTGGAAGGACTGTCGGCGATTTTGATCTTGTCATCGCATCCACCGCAATCACAATCGGGTATTCCGTTGTCACAAACAATCAGCGGCACTTCGAAAAGATACCCGGGCTGAAAACAGTAAACTGGAAAAAAGACATCAAAGGAGAGAGACAATGAAAATCAAGGCAATAGTTTATAAGGTGCCGGGGCAGGTTGGAGTTGACACATTTGAACTTGGGCCGTGCGGAGACCAGGAAATCCTCTGTGAAACCATCTTTTCTTTTGTTTCACCTGGCACCGAGCTGAGAAATCTCTCAACACACAACAAGACCTTTCCCTGCATTCCGGGCTATTCCTATGTCGGGCGCGTCATTGAAGTAGGCGCCAAGGTGAAGGGATGGCGCGAAGGCGATTTGATATCTGGCCGCAATCAGCCTGATTCGCTGAATCCATCCGGCATTGCATGCGTGTACGGCGGGCATGCGAGCCATCACCGCTGCGTAGTCAAGGGAAACTGCTCAGCTGTGCATCTGCCGGAGAACGCAGATCCATGGCAGTATGTGACTGCGGAAGTCGCAGCGATCAGCTGGCATGGTGTAAGCATCGCTTCCCCCTGTGCCGGTGAGACAGCGCTTGTCGTGGGGCAGGGCCTGATCGGGGCATTTGCCGCAAAATGGCTTCTCAACAAAGGGGTGAGGGTTTTGGTTACTGACCTTGAGGAGTCCCGCCTCGAGAGGGCTCGCCGCTGGGGCGCGGCTGCGGTTTCTGCGAAGGAACCTGACGTACGGGAACGGATACTCAGCTATTTCGAGGGCGGGGTTGACATCTCGGTGGAAGCTTCATCCACCATGGCAGGATGCAAGCTTGCCTCCAGTCTTCTTAAAAAGACAATTGAGGCGGTTGTCGAGCAGAGCTACCATCTCCCGGGACTTCAGTCCAATTCTTTCAAATGGCCACGCATGGTCTATCTTGCCACATATACCGATACGGTAGAGACCCATCCGGGCGGCCTTGCCGACAACGAGGGAGTTCTCGTCTTCCGCTCATCCGACCGCAAGGTAGGGGACCGGCAGACGGTGATTGAATTCATACGACAGGGATGTCTCCAGGTTTCCGATTTTGTCGATGCGGCGCTGCCGGTGGAAAAAGCCCCTGAAGTCTACAAGAACCTCAAGGAACGTCCGGGACAGTACAGTGCAGCCGCTTTCCGCTGGAAGGATTAGGCGAAGCCGGAATTACGTTTACTTCGCTGAACTGATTGCAAAAAGACAGAAACCGTTGTTTCGTGAATAAGCGCCGTTGGTGTTCACAACTTTAGTGTGTCTTCTCTTCTGAATATGATATTAGCGAAATAGGTAAAGGAATGGGATGAATTCTAAGAGCACGCTAAAGCCGTGAACTCCAACGAATTCAACTCCCGTCGGCATTCGGGTCGTACTCTTGCTATTGACTTGGAGAACTGCGGGTTCAGTTTCCGGAGCTGACAAAAGACGATATTGAGAGTTGTCCGCGGAATGACCTGCATTTTGCTTTTCTTGCCCGTAAACCATCCAATCATCTATTTCATGACACAGATGACAATTACCGCTTCTTGCAAATTCAAATAATCCATGTATCTTCATTGTAGATACAATCGGAGGTTAATCATGATAGCTAAAATCCAAAAATGGGGGAACAGTCTTGCTGTTCGAATTCCAAAGTCAATCGCCGAGGACAGCCATTTGAGTTATGGGAAGTCTGTTGATTTGGCCGTTCTCGAAGGGCGGATTATTATTGCGCCTTCCAAGAAACAAAAATTCAAGCTCAACGACTTGCTTCGGGGAGTCACCTCGCAAAACAAACATGCGGAGATTGACTCCGGTGCCGCTGTTGGTGGGGAGGCGTGGTAATGTCAGGCTCTTACTGTCCAAGACGTGGTGATATTGTTTGGCTCACATTCGCTCCCCAGGCGGGACATGAACAGGCGGGGCACCGTCCGGCAATCACTCTTTCACCCGAATCATACAACCGTAAGGTCGGATTAGCCTTGTTTTGCCCCATAACAAGCCATTCCAAAGGCTATCCGTTTGAAGTTCATCTTCCTCAGAATTGTAAAATATCAGGTGTCGTCTTGTCCGATCAGGTCAAAAGCCTTGACTGGAAAGCAAGACAAGCATCTTTCTGTTGCGAACTGCCACAAGACATAGTTCATGAAGTGCTCAATAAGCTTGGAACGCTTATTGATGAATAGGAAGTGTCGGCATTAAAGGTTTATGTGCCGTAGCGTGCGACTAAAACCGAGTTGCATTCATTGGGAAAGGAACGCGTCAGCAGAGTGACGCGGCTACAGCCTAGATTTGTTGTAGCCACGTCACTCCGCTGACGTGCCCTTTGATTGCAACTTAGTATTACTTCCCACCTTCACGGCATATTCCCTGAAGAGTTTCAGGTATTGCCCGTACTGTTCAAGGGAAACTCCCGGAGGAGTCTGATGGTCGCAGCTTATCAGGAAGCCGCCTTTCCTTGCAACCGGCAGAAGGCGTTCGAATTCAGCCCGCATGGCTTCTTCCCCTCTGTTCATCACCATCTTGTCGTAGGCTCCGATATAAAGCTGTTTCGGATGATCCTCCCTCAGCCGGGCGATGTTTACGCCTGCCTGCCGCTCCAGCGGCAGGATCCCATCCAGCCCCACCTCCTCGAACCACTTGCAGGGAACGCTGATGTCTCCGTCGGAATCAATGATGACCTTGATGCCGCGCTCCTTCAGTTTCGGGATCACCATCTGGTAATAAGGCGCCATGAATTCGTCGAAGAGCTCCTTTGAAAGCATGGAGCCGTTGTTGTAGCTCATGTCCTCGGCGAAGGTCATGAAGTCAGGCGTCGCTTGTTCGCATATCTTGTCGATAACTTTCAAATGGTGGGCGGCGATATCCCTGTTTATCCTGTGCATCAGTTCCGGATGATCGTAGAATGCATAGAGATGCTCCTCGATTCCAAACAGCGTCCTGGGCCCCCAGAAGAATCCTTCCAATGAAAACCATATTGCGCAATCTCCCCTCCTGTGTTCGGGAGCACATTTCTCCAAGAGGGCGGTATTGATGGAATCCACGGGATAAAGATATTTCTTCAGCGCTGCATAATCGCTTTCGCTTTTCACGAATCCGGCTCCGTGCTGGGCGGGAGCGGGAAAATCATTCGCCCTTGAAGGAATCCAGAACTGATAATAGACATCCATGCCGAAATGCCTGTAGAGATCATATCTGTCGAGATTCGCAGGAAGCCCCTCGGCCCTCCAGCGCTCTAGAGTCTTGTCCCACCAGCCGGCCCATTCGATTATCGGCAGCCGGTCGAATTCCCTGAATTCCATGACCGCATGGAATCTTTCCCTAGCCGTCATCTGCTCTTTCATGTCTTTTCCCCTGAACTCTTTCTCATCGGAACATGAAAAAAAGTAAATTATTATATTTCAAGATAGTATATTCTTAATAATTCCTTAATAATACAGGCAGTTCCTGTAAAATGAGGGTTATGCGAGTTGACCGGTTATTTTCAATTTCACATTTGCATAATTTCAGTAATTCAGTAAATTAACCGTTATGAATGCAACAATACAGATCAACAGCAGGGGAACCCTCACAATTCCGAAGGCGTTGCGCAAAGTGCTTGGCCTGGACAAGGGAGGTGTCGTATATGCTGAAAATACAAAAGACGGGATAGTGCTCAGGCCAACTGTCACTTTTCCCATAGAGATATATACAGAGGACAGGGTGAAGGAGTTTGACGAGTCCGATGCGGAACTTGAATCTCTCCTCAGGAAGAAAAGAAAACTGAAATGAAAGTCTTTCTTGACGCCAATATCCTGTTCTCATCTTCAAATCCACAAAGCGCTACAAGATTCCTGCTGGACATCATCCTTTCAAAATATGAAGCCGTGGCGAATGACCATGTCATGGAGGAAGCCAGGCGCAATCTGAAAATAAAACGCAATAGCCAGGAAAGGGAACTCATAATCCTTTGCAACAGGATAACCATGACTTCTTCCTTCACAATGATTCAAATTCCGTCTTTGCCCGATAAGGATATCCCGGTCATAAGTGGAGCTGTAGGGTCAAAGTGCACACATCTCTGGACTGGTGATAAAAAGCATTTTTCCGGGCTATACGGTAAAACAATCCACGGCGTTAAGGTTGTTTCAAGCATAATGCTTGCAGAGGAGCTTATTTAACTTTTAATTTTCCATTCATCCGTCATCCTTTGGTATGTCTGTGATGTTTTCCATATTAATATGGCGGGCTGTAGTTAAGGCGATACTGTGATGGAGACATGCCTGATATTTTCTTGAAGGCCCTGCTGAAGTAGAATTCATTCTGATATCCGGACAGTCTGGATATCTCCCTGACCGTCAATGTCGTGTTTTCAAGGAGCCTGTTGGCATTGCGTATCCTTACTGACATAAGATATTCTATGGGGCTTTTGCCGGAAGCCTTCTTGAAAATTCTTGTGAAATGACCTTTGCTGAGGCCGCATGCGTCGGCCACATCGCAGACGGAGATATCTTCCGTGTAATGGGCGTCGAAATAGTTGATCGCCTTATCCATGAAACTGCCGCTGTCCACTGTCCCAGCCTTGAGATTTCTGAAGTAGCGGTTCATGAGCGACAACGTCATGCCGTCAAGTTCCGGGCCGATATTAGAACCTCCTTTTTCAGAAAAAACCCATAAAGTCTTTGCCTGTTCCACAAGGCTTTCATTTTTTATGCAGGAGAGACCGGATATCATCGGATTTTTCAGTGCTGTCCCCTTCAATCCTATCCATAGCAAATCCACGGTTTTCTCAGAATGTTCCCTGTGCGGTGTTCGGGGCGGCACGAGAAACGCCATGCCGCCTTCAAACGGCATCTCGGAACCGTTGCTGCTTATTGAGCCTCTTCCGGAGATGATTACAATCAGCTCCCAGAATTTGTGAGGCATGTCGAACTCGCTCCGCCTTGTCTGCCTTGAACGTATCAGGAACAATGGCGAGAGTAGTTCAGAGCGGAGGCTTGTTAGCGTGTCCTCCCATAGTGACCCGTCAAGATAGAATCTTCGACTGGGGATCTCTTTTGCCATGTTGTCAATCTGCCTCATCATGAATTAGGTGTTTCCTCTGTGATTTTAGATATTTTGACAGGATAACAGGATTAACATGATTTTCTTTCTTCTTAATCCCAACGGGATGAAGTAATAAAGCCTGTGGTTTCAACCACAGGTAAACCATACACACATAATCCGTCTTGAAGAGACGGAGTTTTTTAATGAGTAACCCAAACAATATGGAAATACTCCGTCCCTTCAGGACGCAATCATCTTGATCATAGACCCTATGGTTAAAACCATAGGCTTTATTACTACACGCTTTCAGCGTTAGATTTAACACAATTAGGGGTTCCCTTAATTTAGAAATGAGAATTACATTAAACCTTGCGACATCACAAAAGTATATGCCTGAAATCCTTTTATTGCATTCCAAGACATTGTGTCAATATGTATAATATGAGCGGTAAAAAATAGAAATGCAAAAAATAAGCGGACTCTTTGTGAAATATGCATGGACTGTCACAAAATGAAAAGTAGGAATCGGCATGTCCGCCGGTGACTCGACTTCCATTGTGGCTTAATGCTCTTTTTTGAGGCGGTCAAATTATTTTCACCTTATCCGGAAAACCAAGGGAGATTTTACGCATGAGAGATACACGCATAGAAAAATGGAAACTCCATATCGTTTCACATACGCACTGGGACCGGGAATGGTACATGACGTTCCAGCAGTTCCGGAGGCGCTTCGTCAAGATGATGGATCACCTCCTGGAAATCTTCGAGAAAAATCCTGACTTCAAGAGTTTCACGATGGACGGACAGACAATTGTGTTGAACGATTATCTTGAGATACGCCCTGAGAAAAAAGAGCAGGTCGATAAACTGGTGAAAAGCGGGAAACTCATCATCGGTCCCTGGTTCACGCAGCCCAACGAGTTCATGGTGAGCGGCGAAGCCATGATCAGGAACCTGATCCTCGGATACAGGGAATGCGAAAAGTTCGGGAAAGTGATGAAGGTCTGCTATCTTCCCGACGCCTTCGGCCACATATCGCAGCTTCCGCAGATGATGGCGGGATTCGGCATGCGGGATGCGGTCCTCTGGCGCGGCCTTCCGCGTGGTTATCAAACCGTTTTCAAATGGAAGGGTGCCGACGGTACAGAATGTCTTGTGTTCAATCTTATTTCCGCTTACGGCAATGCATCTGATCTCCCTGTATCCCTGGAGGATTTCACCAGGATAAATGATTCAACAGAGTTTCAATTCAAAGGGCTCAGGGAACGGATTGGCAACATCATGAGCCGTTTGTCGCCACGGGCGGCGGATCCGCATCTCCTGCTGTTCAACGGTGTTGACCACACCTTTGCCCAGGCGGATCTGCCGGACATCATAAAAAAGATAAACACCGTGATTCCCGGCGTGGAGGCGGTCCAGGCGAGCCTCCCTTCCCACATAAGTGAAGTGAGAAAATACCATGATGATGCAAATACGCCATTCCAGACTGCAAGCGGGGAACTGCGCGATCCGAGTGAAGGCGAAATTCTTCCAGCCTCCCAGTCGACCAGGACTGACGTGAAGATTCAGAGTTTTCTCACGGAAAGCATGTTTGAAAAATGGATGGAGCCTTTTTCGGCTTATTGCTGGCTGCTCGGACATCAGTATCCGCAGGCGGAAATATGGAAGGCGTGGACCTATCTCCTGGAAAACCATGCGCATGACAGCATGGCGTGCAGCAACGTCGATCCGTCTTACCATCAGGTCATGACAAGATTTGAATGGGCAATGGAGCTTGGGCAGGACATCATTGCCGAACAGCTCCAGAAAATATGCAACGGGATTTCCCGCAGTGGAGGAGTTTCAGAAAAGACGCTTGCAGTTTTCAATCCGCTGGGCTGGGAAAGAAGCGAGCTTGTCACGGCGACTGTCGACATACCGAGCGCCATGAAGATAAAATTCCCGAAACTCATGGACGGAGAACGTGAGATCCCGATGATTGTCTCCAGTGTCAGGATGGCTGCCGATGTCGTGAAATACAATCCCAGAAAGGGGCACCCCGACGGCATATCTGTAGACAGATATGTAATATCATTCAAAGCGGATGATGTTCCTGCGAACGGTTACAAGGCGTTGAAGATAACAGAAGGCGGCAAGGCGAAGCGCCTCCAGGGCGGCATGCTGAAATCAGCTAACGTCATTGAGAATGAATATCTGCGCGTGACCATAAATCATAACGGCAGCTTTGACATCTTTGACAAGAGGACGAAACACAAATCCCGATCCGTACACTATTTTGAAGACAGCGGCGAGTGCGGAAACGGTTTTGTTCGCGAGGTTCCGGCCGGAGATAAAATCATAAACAGCTTGTCATCCAGTGCAAAAATAACACTTGTTGAGAATAGTCCCCTCAAGACGAGATTCAAAATTGAAACAGTCATGCATTTGCCTGAGGGCCTGGCGCCGGGCAGGAATGCCAGAAGCAAGAAATGCGTCGCCTGCAAGATCAGCTCCAGCATCACGCTTGAGGCGGGAAGTCCGAGGATAGATGTGCGGACAGTGGTTGACAACAGGGCCAAGGATCACAGGCTGAGGGTTGTTGTCCCGAGCAACATCAAGTCCAATTATTCTTATGCGGAACAGCCTTTCGACGTGGTTCGCAGGAATGTCAAATTGCCGGACCTGAACAGTTATCCGAAAGAAAAACCCATGCCTTTCCATCCGCAGCTTTCCTTTGCAGATGTCTCGGACGGTGAAAAAGGCATGATGCTTGTGAATCACGGGCTTTATGAATATGAAGTGAAGGATGATGAGCCCAGGAGCATTGCGCTGACCCTGCTGCGCTGTTTAGACAGGATCTACGGGGGTGCGTTTTCAACGTGCGAGGAAATATGGATACCGGAGGCACAGTGTCTTGGAGAACAGGTGTTCAACTACAGCATCATCCCGCATTCCGGCACGTGGATTGACGCTTACCGTGACGCCAAGGAATATCTGCATCCCATGAAGGCTGTCATAGAGCGTCCGCTTGAAGAGGAGTCGCTCACGAATTACAGGCCGCCAGAAAATGTTCCGCCGCTGCCGGCGAGAAACGCATTCATTGAAATCGGCTCCGGAAATATTTCCCTCAGCGCCGTCAAGAAGCATGAATCAAGGGAATCTCTAGTAATAAGGGTTTTCAACCTGACGGACAGGACTGTGTCCTCGCATGTGAAATTAAACGTTCCGCAAGGGAAGATCGTCAGGGCTTTTGCAGTGAATCTCAACGAGGAGCGGATACGGAAAGTGACGGTCGTAAACGGAAACAAGATTGAATTTAAGCTTAAGAAGAAGGAGATTATGACGTTAGAAATGGAAATTGGCGCATAGAAGTAAGGCAGGCTTTCCAGCCTGCTTATTAAATAGGAATAACAGGCTGGAAAGCCTGTCTTACAAGGAGGGCTCATGAAGAGGTCCGAGATAAATCAGATAATGAGAGATGGCGTAAAGTTCGCTGAGAAAATGAAATTCCTGCTTCCGTCTTTTGCTTATTGGACACCGGGAGAATGGAGGAGGAAGGGGCATGAATATGACGAGATCAGGGACAATATGCTCGGATGGGACATCACCGATTTCGGCAGCGGGGATTTCTCCGATACCGGCCTTCTCCTGTTCACGATACGGAACGGTTCCCTTGTCAAAAGCAAATATATAAAACCGTATGCCGAGAAAATCCTGATCGTGGAGGAGGAGCAGATCACTCCTTACCATTTCCACTGGCAGAAGATGGAGGACATAATCAATCGTGGCGGCGGTAATCTCCTCGTCAAGGTCTACGGCTCTACCAAAACGGGCGAATTCTCCAAGGCGCCTGTGAAAGTTTCCATGGATGGCAGGAATTATACTGTGAAAGCCGGTACCGTGATCAAGGTTTCACCGGGCCAGAGCATCACTCTTCCGGCCGGCCAGTATCACAAATTCTGGGGAGAGAAGGGCAGCGGGAAGATCCTCCTCGGGGAGATTTCAAGGGTGAATGACGACCGGACTGACAACAGGTTCTACGAGAAGGTCGGACGCTTTCCTGAAATTGTCGAGGACACGGATCCTCTATATCTTCTCAGCAATGAATATCCTCCGGCCAAAAAGGGGTAATGCTTCATGCCTTTGATAACAGACAGAAAAAAAGTTCTTGACGTTTATCGGGAATGCGCCGCGCGCAAATGGCTCATTCCGGCAATATGTTCGGAGAACCTGACTTCCACTGAAGCAATATTGCAGGCGACGGTGGAACATGCCGCAAGC
>JBAZRS010000010.1:0-22702 GCA_041662825.1 Victivallales bacterium
ATGGTCTGGTCCGACAACGCATTCAGGCTCCATGAGAGGCCCGTATCCCCAGCCGATGTCCCTCTTGCTGTCGGTTGCGCCGGGAAGCGGCATCGGGAATGTGACTATCTCGACAACTCCAATGACTTCACGGGCGACGAAGTATCCGATGCCTTTGAAAACCCCGTAAGTCAATGCGGCAAGTCCGCCGTCAACCTGGTTGACGTCATATACTTTCATGGGAATCTCAAGAACGCCAAAACCGACGTTGACAATTCCCCTGCCGAGTTTCCTGAAGGGATCGCCTCCTGCAGTGACATTGAATGAAATTAATGCTGCAACAGCAACGATAAACCCAAGCATGACGGCCTTGTTGAAAAATCTCATTATTACCTCTATCCTTTTAATTTTATCTGTTCGGAAAATATCTGAAAATCACAGCGACAGATTTAAAATATACAATACTAATATTCAACGTCAAGAAAAATAAAAATTATTATTTTTCAGAAAAACTATTTTGCAGTGGCGGGAGCGAGGCGGGCAATCAGGTTCTCCGGACTAATCTCGGACTGGGTGCCGTCGGCCATGTCCTTGAGGACGATTGTTCCCTTTGAAATCTCATCGTCGCCGCGTATGACTGCGAATTTCGCAGCGAGCCGGTTTGCCGCCCGCATTGACGCCTTCATGCTTTTCTGCTCCACTTCGGGAATCGCGGAAATGCCGGCTTTCCTGAGCCGGGCTGCAAGCTTCAAGTTTTCATTTATTGCATTCTCCCCGAGCCCTATGAGGAAAACTGCAGGGGAAGTTTCCGTCTGCGGAGCCTTGACCGACAGCGCCTCCTGGGCCATCAGAAGCCTTTCAAGACCTGCGGCGAAACCGACGCCTATGATCGGCTTTCGGCTTTCCGGGGCGAAGATCTCATATCGTCCGCCGCCTGCAATTGCATTCTGGGCGCCAAGTCCGGGATGAGTCACTTCGAAAACTGTATGGACATAATAGTCGAGTCCCCTGACAAGCCTTGAATCCACCTCAAACGGTATATTCATTATTGAAAGGGCACTGCAGACTTTTTCAAAATATTTCCTGCTGGGCTCTCCGATTAGGCCGGCAATATCGGGAACCTTATCAATGAAAACACGGCATTGCTCCTGCTTGCAGTCCAGGATTCGCCAGACGTTTCTTTCAAGTCTGATTTTGCAGTCCGGGCACATTCCGGAGGCGTGATTTGCGAAATACGCGCGGAGCGAGCTCTCGGCCGGTTTGCGATCTTCAGAAGAAGCCCTGGTGTTCAAGAGAAGCTTATATCCTGTAATCCCGAGTTCGTCGAGGTAGTGGAGAAGCAGGGCGATTGACTCGGCGTCGAGTTCGGGGGAAATTCTTCCGGCGTTTTCGGCGCCTATCTGATGGAACTGCCTTCTTCTTCCGGCGGCCGGTCTTTCACCGCGAAACATCGGGCCGATGTAATAGACCCTTTTCTCATTGCCGTTCATCACGTCGGTGCCGGCGAGAGAGCGCATAATTCCGGCTGTCCCCTCGGGCCTGAGGGTGAGGCTTCTTCCGCCGCGGTCTTCGAAAGTGTACATCTCCTTCTGGACAACTTCGGTTTCGTCCCCGATCCCCCGCTTGAAAACATCGGTATACTCGAAGACAGGGGTCCTCATTTCGCGATATCCGTAAAGTGGAAAAATCCTGCGCGCAACATCTTCAAGACGATGCCATAGCGATATTTCTTCCGGAAAGATATCCGAAGTTCCAGGGGGAGGCGAGAAATTGCTCATCTTAAGCGCTTTATTTTATTTTTGCAGGCTTGATCTGCTCGACGCGGTCCTTGAGCTCTTTGCCCGGACGGAACTTGACAACCACTCGTTCTGGGATGACAACTTCGTTTTCAGGCTTGTTGGGGTTGCGTCCTTTACGGCTCTTGCGAACTTTGACTTCGAAAATTCCGAAATTCCTCAGTTCGATATTGCGGGCAGAGGCAAGTTCATCCGCAATGTAGTCGAGTGTCTTCTGAACAACCGCTGAAACTTGGTTCTGGGTCAAACCTGTCTCCTGGGCGATCTTCACTACGAAATCTCTTTTTGTCATTTTTCTTTTCCTTATTTTTAAATCATAAAATGAGTATAATATAAACGGCAACCGCATAATAAACAGGAACTAATGCATGTTTCCCTTTTGACGTGGTTTAAAATAGCCCTATAATAAAATTTTGCAAATTGACCTGTAAGAGGCTAAAATATGAATGCGACAAGCCCTGGGCTTCCCCCGGGCTGCTTTACCGGGATTTAAGCGGAAAACATCCTGCACCGGCGTTTGACTGATTCAATTTTCTGAAAAATGTTTTTAAATTAAAGAAAGTTTCTATGAGCACAGACAAAGACACCCCCAAAGACTCAGCTTTTTCATTTGAGAAAACCCCCAACAAGATCGGCGGAGAAGCTGGGGCCGGAAAAACGGGACAGGAGAATGATTTCAACTTCAGCGACATTCCTGTCCTTGGAGGTAAAGGAGACAAAGAAAAGAAAGTTTCCTTCTCCTTTGATTCCAAAAAAAATATCAAGCCCCAGCAAAAAGAACAGGGGCTTTCCTCTTTTGAGGCCATTTTAAGGGATCAGATCAATCAGCCTCAGGAAAAAAAGAAGGCCTACGATGTCCCGGATACTGAATCTTACAAACAGGAGGAGGACGCATCTCAGTCGAAATGGGACAAGATCGCATCCGGCAATAAATCCGACTCCAAGCCGGCAATTCCTGTAAAAGTCATGATAATCTTCGCGGTGGCCACGGCTGTTGTCGTGGCCGCAGGTGTTTTCTCCTTCTTCTTCCTGAAATCAAAACCGGAGCCGCAGGGAGCTCAGCCTGCCGTGACCAGCAGACCCGCAAAACCGGATCCCAAGGCAGAAGAAGCCGCAAGGCGCCTTGCCGGTCTTGAGAAAAGACTTGCCGATGCGGATGCGGCCCGCAAGGAATCCAAGTTCAGCGACGCACTGAAAGCATACCAGGGACTCATGGACGAGGGCTGGAAGGAAAAAGAACCTGCAATTCTTTTCAGGTCGGCTGAATGCCTTGAGAACATGTCGCAGGAGGATGAGGCCGTCTCATCATATGTCAAATGCATTGATGCCGGCTGGAAGGACGATGCGCAACCCTATGTCAAGGCCGCGAACCTGTTAAACAAAAAGGCGAACTATACCGATTCAATCAAATATCTGGAAAAGGCGAAAGAGGCTTTCCCGGCCGACAATACCATCGGGGCCCAGCTGTCCTATTCATATTGCCTTGCCGGTCAAACCGACAAAGGCATAGCAGAATTGAAAAAGGCCAACAAGTCAGCTCTCTCACTCGACATGACTATGCTCTTTGGCACGGCGCTTCAGAAAAACAACGAGAAGGATCTGGCTAAGGAAGTCTACAGCTACGGAATGAAGAAATTCCGCGACCTGGACTGCTTCATGGCCGCAGCCGCACTTTCCGACAAGCCCCAGGACAAGATTGAAATAATGACTCAGGCCGTAGACGCCGCCGATGACAGCAGGAAAAGCATGGCGGTCATGCGCCTTACTGAACTGCTTGTGCAAACCGGCAGGAAAGACGAGGCGGCCAAACAGCTCGAAAAAATAACTTTTGAACAACTGAAACCCGAATATGCGACCGATTTCCTCAAGATGCTCGTGAACAGCGCCAACCTACCTAAATTCACCACCGAATACAAAAAGGCGGTGGAACTCCATCCGAAGAATTTCGCCATGCACCGCACCGTGTATGAAACACTTCTAGAAAACGGACTGGAGACTTTCGCCTTCGACACTTACAGGGGATGGTGGGAGTCCAAGAAGAAAGACGCTGTCGCCGGATATATTTACGCAAAATTCCTGGGAACCTACGCCTCCCGTCTGCCTGATTTGCCAACCGAAGACACTTTTCCGATATACAAGAAAGTAGTAGAACTCGACCCGCAGTTTTTCGAGGCGTTTCTTGAACTAGGCTATCTCTATACGATGGAGCGGGACTGGGCCGGCGCCGAAAATGCCTATTCCACATGCGTGAAAATGAGACCGGATGACAAAAACTCAAGGTATCTTCTCTCCCTGGCCAAGGAGAGGGGAGGAAAAGGGGAGGAGGCCTTTGACGAATATGAGAAGTATCTCGGAACACTGAACCTTCCTCCGGAAGATAAAGCCTCTGAACTTATTGAGCTCGCACTAAGGCTTGATAAGCCGGACCGCGCAGAAAAACAACTCGGGGTAATCGGGAAAAATCCGAAATACGAATCCGAACACAGGGTTCAGACGATGAAACTCAAACTGATTTACGGAAAACCCGACGACAAGGACTTTGCCGACCCGTATCCGAAAGAAGGGAGGATATTCCATGAATATTATCTGCTTTCCAAGGGAAGGAACAATGAGGTGCTGCTGATGACCGTCCCGCCTGCCGAGTTCCCTGATTTCTGGAAACTCTTCATACTATGGAGGACCGACAGGCCCGGATGGCAGGAAGGGATTGAAGCGCTGATTGCAAAAAACAAATCCACAAAAGACATGACATACAGGATGATAGCAGATATCTGGAACGGGAAAAGGACTCCTGATGACGCAAGAAAACTCATAAACAAGGTCCACCCCGACAATGAACCTCTCTTCTTTCTGATGCTTGCCGAGAAATACAGGAAAGACAAGATTGAAAGCAAGGCGAAGGTCTGTTACCAGAAAGCCGCCATTGAACGGCGCAACCCGCTGGTTTCCGTGATTGACTATTACAGCCAGATGCCGATCAAATGACATCTTCGCGGTCAGGCGACAAAATCAAATTAACAATAAAACATATTGGAGTTGGACATGGATGATTCGCTGAGGGTGACATTAGACAAATACGGACAGGGGCATCTTTTCAAATTTTTCCCGGAGATGAATTCACGCCAGCATGAGAAAATCCACACACAGCTGAGAGAGATAAACTGGAAGGAACTTGATTCGCTTATAAGAGATTATGTCCTGACTGCCCCGAAAACTGCCGTCTCTCCGGATATAAGCCCCGCCACTTACTTTCCGGCATCTCCTGAAAACGAGGACAGGAAGGAGAAATACAGGATAGCCCTGAAACGCGGCTCGGAACTGCTCAGGAAGGGGAAAGTCGCAGCGCTCACAGTGGCCGGCGGACAGGGGACAAGACTCGGCTACGACGGACCAAAGGGCACATTCGCAATCACTCCGGTAAAAAACAAGACCCTCTTCCAGTATTTCGCCGAAAAAATAATCAGGACGGGGAAGAAATACGGATGCCCGCTTCACTGGTTCATAATGACCGGCAGGGCAAACGATTCACAGACACGCGAGTTCTTCCAGAAAAACAGCTTTTTCGGAATCCAGCCTTCATTTGTCCATTTTTTCACACAGGGCACCATGCCGGCCATCGGATTGGACGGAAAGCTTCTCCTTGAATCGAAGGAGTCCCTCTCCCTTTCTCCCAACGGACATGGCGGCACACTGCTCGCCCTGAAACTTTCCGGCTCGATCGCGCAAATGAGGAAACTCGGCATCGAACACCTCTCCTACTTCCAGGTGGACAATCCACTTGTCAGTGTCGCAGACCCTCTTTTCATCGGCCTTCATTTCCTTGAAAAATCGGAAATGAGCGGCAGGATGCTTGCGAAAACAGGCCCATTTGAAAAGCTCGGGAACTTCTGCATTATCAAAGACCGTCTGAACATTATCGAGTACAGCGACATGCCGAAGAAACTTGCGGAAATGAGGGAGGCGGACGGACGCCTGCGCTTCATTGCAGGAAGTCCCGCAATTCACATCATAAGCGTTGATTTTGTCGAAAAACTCACCGAGGGCGGAAGACTGAGCCTTCCGTGGCACAGGGCCGAGAAGAAGGTCCCGTGCATTGATGCGGACGGTAATCCGGTAATCCCCGACAAACCCAATGCGGTGAAACTCGAGACATTCATATTCGACGCCCTACCTTTGGCGGAGAAAACAATGATCCTCGAAGCGAAAAGGGAGGATGAATTCTCTCCGGTAAAAAATCCGGACGGCGTTGATTCCGCAGTCTCATGCAGGAAAATGCTTGTCGACAAAGATGTCCGCCGCCTTGAAAAGGCAGGCGTAATCATTCCGAAAAAGGAAAACGGCGGCCCTGACTGCGTGGTGGAACTCTCGCCTCTTACTTTCCTTGATGACGACGATGTCGCCGCTTATATTGCGAAAAATGGAATCAAAGCCCCAGGGCGCGGAGAGAAAGTCTATTATGGTTAAGATAGTCAAATTTTCAGTTGACGACATACTGTTTGACAGCAGAGCAGCCTCGGATGCTGTCACAAAAGCATGCTCGCGGACCGTTCCTGCGAAAGTCGCAGGAATATGCCAGCTTGACGAGACAGTGATGATTTCAATCGAAGAAACACCTGTAAAAGAGAATATCGCCTACACTTTCGCCCCCTTCCCCGCCGTCAACGAGGACGAGATTGCCGGAGAGATAAAATCACGCTACTACGCAGGCTTTTCCATGATCGGGGCGTTCAGCATCGCCGGCAAAAAATGGGCGCTGTATTCGAAGAGCAATTGACAGGATAATTTTCCCGGTTTGGGGATACTTACTCTTAAATCTCTTAAGTTGGAGTTCAAGCCCTGGTCGCCTAAGGCGCTGCCAGAGGCATGTAAACTTCAGCTTGTCACTCTATTCCTTGGAATTCTAGAATGATATGCACAAGCTTGAACTCCAACAAAATTATGAAACCTTGTCTTGTAAAGCTGTATGAGCTATTGCCTTAAGGAATTCAGCATCTTTGCGGCTTATCTGCTCGGGCTTGAACTTTATTTTCCGCACATCTTTGCCGAAGAAGAATTCGAACCATACGCATCCGCCCAAAAACTCCCCTGCGATATTCGCATGATGGCTGTCAAATCCCAAGAGCCTGATACCGTCCTTTTCCCCCCACCTGTATCCGGCATGGAGGGAATGCAGTTCGTTGGGAAGCTTCGGGAAGACAGGTTTCTTGGGGTTGAACTTGCGGTCCGGCATGAATTTCCATTCCGGAGATTCTGTCGCCAGCTGGAACGCGTCACCTACAGGTATGATTCCCTTAATCCCAAGTTCAGATGTGATTGCATGATAAGCATCAGTCAGGTCGCGATACATTTTCTTCGGAGTGAAGGATTTGTTGTAAATGACCTTGTCGTCCGCCCTGTACGCCCAGGTCTGATGAAAGACTATTTCCGCCTGCGGCGCATATTTCTTAATGTAGTTGCAAAGCCGTTTCGCCCACGGTCTGTAGGTTTCAATCCTGAAGCTGTGCATGCTGTACTGCTGGATGGTGACATACTGCCATTTTTCAGCGACAAGCATTTCCTTAAGTCCCATTTTCCTGTTCTTATGCGTATAGGGCATGCCTTCGGGATCCTGTGGATTCCTCTCGTGCTTCATCGCAAGCTTATAGTGCTTTTCCAGCGGACATCCCCCGATGCTCGCATGTCCGAAGACAAGCCTGCACCCGCCTGCGCTATTCACAATTTCCCTGAGGAATTTAGTGGCATTGCCTGAAAAACTGTTCCCTACCGCTAGAATTTTCATAAGTCCCTTTCAATAAATAATAGACTTGTCTTGGGCTACTTACTAATCGTCTCATAATTGTTTAGACCCCACCGACCTTGCGTCGGTGGTGAATAAGATTGGGAGGCTAGGCGGTACTCGCCCTAGCCTCCCAATCTTATTCACCAACGGGATAAACCCGTTGGGGTCTCTATTCTATTTCGAGACGATTGTAATTTACAGTGGCTCATCCTTGATTCTACACCGTTTTCGGCTTACCTTCAAATCAGTATGCAAATCAAAATTCCGGCTTAAAAAATGAAAAGATTCAAAAGAATATACATTGAGATCACCAATGTCTGCAATCTGACATGTTCGATCTGTCCGGGCACAAAACGCAAACAGGCGTTCATGCCCCCTGAATCATTTGAGGCGATACTTAAGAAAATCAGGCCCTCCACCGACTACCTTTATCTCCATGTCATGGGCGAACCGCTCCTTCATCCCGAATTTCCGGAACTCATGAGGATGAGCGAAACACTCGGGTTCCAGATCAACATCGCAACAAACGGCGTCCTCATAAAAAAACATCATGACACGCTTATGAATTCAAAAGCCCTCAGGCAGATGAACTTCTCCATCCACTGCCTGGAAATACAGAGGAATTCCAAGATACCTGAGAATTACTTGCCCGATATTCTTGAGTTTATCGATGAAACCAGGAAAAAGTCAAAGGCTTATTTTGCACTTCGCCTCTGGAATATGAAGCAAGGCGATATGTCAAACGCACCGCTGCTGAAACAAATCGAGGAGTTCTTCCATATCCCCTTCAAGCTAGAAGACAGGACAATAACAGAAAAAGGGATTGGAATTGCACCGAATGTCTTCCTGAACCTCGCCGAGGAATTCAGGTGGCCGGAGATAGATTTGGCCAATCAGCCGGACGACAGCGGATTCTGCCGCGGTCTGAGCGACCACTGCGCGATCCTGGTCGATGGGACCGTAGTGCCCTGCTGCCTGGACAGGGACGGGACAACTCCTCTTGGAAATATACTCGAGACGGATTTCGGCGATATAATCAACAGTGCAAATGCGCAAAAAATCATCGCCGGATTTTCCGAGGGCAAAGCGACTGCACCATTATGCAAAGTCTGCGAATTCCGCAAACGCTTTTCAAATTAATGTAGCACAGGCATCTTGAGTAGCACAGACATTCCTGCATGCCATGCCAGAGCCTCTTGGCGTAGGCAGGTCTGTGATCAAAAAGATGCGAAGAGATATTTTGACAGGTTTTCCAGCCTCTTATTCCAATTCAAGAACATGCCTTGCGGCATTGACTACTAACAGAGGAACCCCTAGCAATTTGCCTGCATTCCTTTCGCCGTGATACAGGCCATGGTCGCAAGCCACGGCGCGTTAACCTTCGGTGCCGCCTGAGGCTTGTACGCCTAAGGCGTGCGGGTAAACATCTTGCCTGTGGGAGTAAAGTAAGGCAGGCTTTCCAGCCTGGTTGATGATTTGAAACAACAGGCTGGAAAACCTGTCTTACTCAGGATATGAATCAATTATACACACAGGCCAGGCTTCGCTAAAATGCTTCCCACTTAGCCAAGAAGCTACGAGGGACAGGTCGCCATGGCACACAAGACGCCTGTGCTACTTTTTTTAAATAGTTTTTCTTTCAACCGTCCGGTTGATTGAAAAACTACACGTTCTTTCTTTCCGTATAATGCGTATGCAGGAGTTCATGCGCCAGATGACTTCCGGGTTCGCCGAGAAATTCCCTGTAGAGTTTCTGGATATAGGGATTCTCGTGGGATTTGCGGATTGTCTTGTTCCGGTCTTCATCATAAAGGGCCTTCTTGCGCTTCTCAAGAATGCTTGTATCCCCGTGTATATACGGCTGTCCACCGCCATTGAGGCAGCCGCCGGGACATGCCATGATTTCGATTGCATGATATGTCGCTTCTCCCTTGCGGATTTTGTTGAGGAGAGTCCTCGCGTTGCCGAGTCCCGATGCAATGGCCACCTTAATCTGGGTTCCAGCAACGTTGACGGTCGCCTCCTTTATTCCGGAGAGTCCGCGCACTTCCTCGAAATCGATGTTTTTCACTTCCGTGCCGCTCACCCAGTCGGCCGCAGTACGGAGAACGGCTTCGAGAACGCCTCCGGTAGATCCGAAAATAACGCCGGCTCCGGAAGATTCGCCGAGAGGATTGTCGAATGCGGAATTCTTGAGGTCTTTGAACTGTATTCCGGCCTCCTTGAGCATGTTGGCGAGTTCACGGGTGGAAATGACGATGTCGACATCCCTGACGCCGTTCCTGGAGAATTCCGGACGTGCGGCCTCGTATTTCTTGGCCAGGCAAGGCATTACGGAAACCACCGTAAGCTCGGAAGCCTCTATCCCGATTTTCTTCGCATAATATGTTTTCGCCATGGCTCCGAACATCTGCTGCGGCGATTTCGCCGTCGAAGGGATATGCAGAAGATCCGGGAACTGATGCTCGAAGAACTTGACCCAGCCGGGACAGCAGGATGTCAGGATGGGGAGATTCTTGTTTTCCTTGAGCCTCTGTATGAATTCAGTTGTCTCCTCCATTATGGTGAGATCGGCCGCGAAGTCGGTGTCAAACACCTTGTCGAACCCGAGCATGCGGAGGGCTGTCACCATCTTGCCAGTGCTGATGGAACCCGGCTCCATGCCGAACTCCTCACCGAGGGCTACACGCACGGCCGGGGCTGTCTGGACGACAACCTGCTTCGTCTCATCGTTAAGTGCGCGCCAGACATCATATGTCCTGTTCATTTCAGTGAGGGCGCCGACCGGGCATGCCGCAACGCACTGTCCGCAGAAGGTGCATTTTGTCTCGGCGAGAGGTTTTTCCGAGGCTGTCGAAACTATCGCCTTGAAACCCCTTCTTACGCCGGAGAGTATGCCGACAGTCTGTATGGTATTGCATGCCGTCTCGCAGCGGCGGCACATTATGCACTTGTTCATGTCGCGGACAATGGACTCGTTTGCAAGGTCAATCGTCGTCTTTGCGCGTTCGCCCTTGTAGACGATCTTGTGGAGCCCCATTTCCTGGGCTAGGGCCTGGAGTTCGCAGTCAAGATTTTTCTCGCAGGTCAGGCAGTCCTTGGGATGGTTTGAAAGAAGCAGGTCCAGCATGGTCCTGCGGGCGTTTATCGCCCTGAGGGTATGAGACCTGACCTCCATCCCCTCCTCGACCGGGGTGCAGCATGCCGGGGCGAGGTTGCGTCTGCCC
The DNA here is from genome assembly GCA_041662825.1 of Victivallales bacterium. Taxonomy (GTDB): domain Bacteria; phylum Verrucomicrobiota; class Lentisphaeria; order Victivallales; family GWF2-50-93; genus GWF2-50-93. The sequence continues at coordinate 10,782 of JBAZRS010000010.1, forward strand.
GCAACTTCAACCACGCAGACGCGGCAGGAACCGATCCTGTGCTCAAGATTGAAACACGCCAGGTTCATGTGGCAGAGTGTAGGGATTTTTATATCGAGTTTTTTCGCAGCCTCCAGTATGGTGGAATTCTCCTCCACCGCCAAAGGCATTCCGTTTATCTTCAGTTTTATCATATTGTTATCCTTAATTTTTTTATTAATAACGGGCTGGAAAGCCCGCCTTGCTTTTATTTCTTGTCGATCGCGTGGAATTTGCATGCTTCAAAGCAAACACCGCATTTTATGCATTTGCTCTGATCAATCACGTGCTTGTGCTTTCTTTCGCCTGAAATGCATGTGACTGGACAGTTGCGGGCGCAGAGGGTGCAGCCGACGCAGTTGTCGTTGATCTCATATTTAAGAAGCTTCACGCATACCTTTGCAGGGCATCTTTTGCCGTCGACATGGGCGAGGTATTCATCCTCGAAATTCCTCAATGTCGAAAGGACGGGATTCGGCGACGTCTGGCCGAGTCCGCAAAGCGCAGTGTCCTTTATGGTCTCCGAAAGCTTGCGGAGTTTCGACAGTATTTCATGCGTGCCGTTTCCGACTGTTATTTCATTCAGCATCTCGTGGAGGCGCTTGTTCCCGATTCTGCACGGGGTGCATCTACCGCAGGATTCATCCAGGGTGAACTCCAGGAAGAACTTGGCGACATTCACCATGCAGTCGTCCTCGTCCAGGACAATCATTCCGCCGGACCCCATCATTGAACCCAGGGCGATGAGGGAGGCGTAGTCGATCGGAGTGTCTATATGCGCCGCTGTTATGCATCCGCCGGACGGACCGCCGGTCTGCACAGCCTTGAATTTCTTGCCGTCCTTTATCCCGTCGCCAAGCTTGAAAATAATATCGTTGAGGGGTGTCCCCATGGGAACTTCAATAAGACCGACCTTGTTGATTTTACCGGTGAGCGAAAACACCTTTGTTCCGGGCGCACTCTCCGTCCCTATTCCGCGGAACCAGGCTGAGCCTTTCCTGATGATGGCGCAAACGTTCGCATATGTCTCGACATTGTTTACAATCGTCGGCTTCTTCCAGAGCCCGGAAATGGCCGGGAACGGGGGCTTGAAGCCCGGCTCGCCGCGTTTTCCCTCAACCGAATGGATGAGCGCCGTCTCCTCGCCGCAAACAAACGCGCCGGCCCCGTATTTCAGCTCTATGTCGAAATCAAAACCGGATCCGAATATGTTTTTCCCGAGGAAACCTTTTTCGCGAGACTGGTCAATGGCGAGATGGAGACGCTTTACGGCCAGCGGGTATTCCGCCCTTATGTAGATGACGCCGCTGTGCGAGCCGATTGCGAATCCCGCAATGATCATGGCTTCAAGCACTGAATGCGGGTCTCCTTCGAGGACTGCACGGTCCATGAATGCGCCGGGATCTCCTTCGTCAGCGTTGCAGATGACATATTTCTCGTCGGATTTCTGCGTGGCGGCAAACTGCCATTTCCTGCCGGTCGGGAATCCGCCGCCGCCCCTGCCCCTCAGGCCTGATTCAGTGATGACCTTAATGACATCCTGGGGTTTCATGGTGCCGAGAACCTGTCCCACGGCCGTGTAGCCTGAGCGCCCTATGTATTCGTCAATGCTCTCGGGATTTATTCTTCCGCAGTTGCGCAGGACAATTCTGGCCTGGATGCATTTGTCGGTGTTTTCCTCATCCTCCGGATAATACCAGGAACGCGGTATCGCCTGCATGCCGGCGGCCCTGATCGTTTTTGCGGCAATGGCCTTCGCCTTGTCGGGCGTGACGTTACCGAATATCGCGCGCTCGCCACTCGCAATGTCAATAACTTCTATCGACGGCTCGCTGTGGCAGAGCCCCATGCATCCGACAGGGACTATCCTGATGGAATCTCCGTATCCGCCCTCCTCGACCTCTTTTTTCAAGGCGTCAAGAACCGGCGTTGTACCGGCGGCTATTCCGCATGTTCCCATGGAGACAAGAATTTCGGTTTTGAGCGCCGAAGAGTTCCTGCCCTTAAGCTCTTTCTCATATTTTCTTAAATTATCTTGAGTATTTATTGTCATATTTCTCCCTTTCATGTAAACTCAGGCTGTAGAGCCTATTTGCATTCCTCGATTATTTCCGGCACCTTCTTGGCTGTGACGTTTCCGTAAACCTTGTCATTGACCATAACGACAGGTGCGAGACTGCAGGCCCCCACGCAGCGGAGTCCACCGAGGGAGAACTTCATGTCTTCCGTGGTCTCCCCCATGTCTATATTGAGGAACCGCTTGAATTCGCCGACAATGCTGTCGGCGCCTTTTACAAAGCACGCAGTTCCGGTGCAGACGTTGATCTTGTATCTCCCCTGCGGAACAGTTGTGAAATACGAATAGAAACTTATCACCCCGAAAACCTCCGAAAGGTGAAGTCCCAGCTTGTTTGCGACCAGGAGCTGCACGTCTTCGGGAAGATAGCCGAAAACACCCTGCGCCTTGTGGAGGCACTGTATCAGCAGCCCCCTGTTCTTATCGGCATCCTCCCCGAGGGAGAGGCTGTCTATGTAGCTTTCCAGTTCCAGCTTCTTATCCGGATTCATTTTTATGATTGAATCATTGCCGCAGCTGCTGCAGCATTCCGTTCCTGATATTGTCATATCCGCGACTCCTTTGCGTTCAAATGTCTCGACCAGGTTCAAATTTTATAAAAATAATTCCGAAATATAATTGACTAAATGGATTTAAAAAGTATTTTTGTTAAATAATTAACAGAAAAGTTTTTTCAACCATAAATTCAAAATAGAAGATGCGGAAACATATGAATAAGAAGATAACACTTGCAGAAGTCGTACAGGCTCTCGAAGGCGAAATCATATGCGGAGAGGATAAACTCGACAAGACAGTGGAGAACTTCGGTGCAACCGACCTTCTCAGCGACGTTCTTGCAATGGGAAAGACCAATTACGCCCTTCTTACAGGCCTCACCAATGTGCAGATCCTGCGTACCGCCGAAATAACCAACGCCTGCTGCGTGGTTATAGTAAGGAACAAACAGCCCCAGCCGGCCGCTGTAAGCCTTGCACAGCGCAACGGAATCCCGCTGATACTCTCGAGACTCACGATGTTCGACGCATGCTGCAGGATAGGAAAATTACTGGGGGATTCAGATGCCGGAACTGAAGGAACGCCAAATACGCCTTGTCCATGAGCTGATGTATCAGATCAAAGTTCATCAGGTGATGAACAGGAAAGTGGTCAGCTTCCCGTCAACTTCCACCCTTCGCGAAGTCCAACTCTGCCTCAAGGAGAAAAAATTCTCCGGAGTCCCGATAATAGACAACGGTCTTCTGGTCGGGATCATTAGCATCGACGACATAATCACAGCCTTTGACCACGGGCACATTGACGACCCGGTCGCAAAGCACATGGCCACGAATGTGATGACCATTCCCCAGAACTATCCTGTAATAACCGCCACAAACATCTTCAAGAAATATCATTTCGGAAGACTCCCGGTTGTCAAGGCCGCCCAGAGCCTGGAAGTTGTCGGCGTTGTCACCCACGGAGACATCCTTTCCCATCTTCTCATGCAGGTCAACGCGATCGCCGAACAGTTCGAGGCGATGGAGGTGGTATCCAAGAAATCAGACCAGGCCATCGGAAACATCTACAAGTTTGAGATTATCCAGGACAATTTCGATCTGGCAGGGGTCGCCTCGACAACAATCAAGAAACATCTCCATGACAGGGGCATAGCTCCCGACATCGTCCGCAGGATAGCCATAATATGCTATGAGGCGGAGATGAATGTAATCATCCACTCCCTCGGCGGGCACATGGAGGTGCAGATACTCGGGGACAGGGTCAGGATCTATGTCGCCGACGAGGGACCCGGCATTCCGGATGTAGAAAAGGCGATGGAGCCGGGCTTCACAACCGCCAATGAGAAGATCCGCGCCCTGGGCTTCGGCGCCGGTCTGGGACTTCCGAACATGAAGAAATGCTCAGATGAATTCTCCATCCGCTCCTCCATGGAGGCCGGAACTGAAATTGAGGCGGTTGTATACACCGACATGAAAACCGGGGAACACGGAAAGAGTTAATGAAACCGCTAAAGCCTGCGCATGTCTTTTTTTAATCAAAACAAAATATCCGCTTGCATAAAATCCTTGAAGAATAACTTTACGCTATGAAAAGAAAAAAAAATCCGATTTCAATCAATATAGAGTATTTTTTCTTCCTTATGGCAATGTCGGCCGCCAGAATGCTGCCGCTGAAGTTCTGCTATAAGTTTGCCGAGTTGGGCGGCCGGCTCTTTTTCATTTTTGACTTCAGGCACAGAAACAGGGTTATCCAGCATCTTCTTCATGCGGGAATCGTCAAGGACAGGAAAGAGGCGATTCTTCTAGGCAGGAAAAACTTCATACATTTCGCAAAGTTAATTGTCGACATATTTGTGTGCCGCCAGTTCATGAAGCCTGAAAACATTTCAGAGATACTGAAGATAGAAGGTCCGGAAATATCCAAGGAGCTTTTCTTCTCGGGAAAATCGAAACCCGTGATAATCATCTGCGCGCATTTCGGGAACTGGGAAATGGCGGGACAGGGTTATACGATAAGCTCCGGGATTCCCCTCATGAGTGTAATGAGGCCTTTCGACAATCCGAAAATCGGGGAGTATATAGTGGCGCGCCGCACCGGGCATACCCATGAGGTATGTGATAAGAAAGGTGCTATCAGACCCCTTCTCGTCGCTTTGAAAAAAGGGTATTCCGTAGCAATTCTCGCAGACCAGCACGCGAGCACCCTTGAGGGGGTTGTCGTAAACTTCTTCGGGCATCCCGCCAGGACCCATTCCTCCCCGGCCCTCCTGCATCTGAAAACAGGAATACCCGTACTGGTCCTGATGCCCAGACGTGTAAATGACAACTTCAATTTCGAGTTCATAATCTCCGAACCGATTACCCTTACTCCTACAGGGAACAAGGAGGAGGATGTGAAAACACTCGTGCAGAAATATGCAACCGAAGCCGAAAAAATAATCGCCAGGTATCCGGAGCAGTGGATGTGGGCGCACCGCCGCTGGCTCGATATAAACAGGAACTCGGAATAAGATTTTTTTTCCGTTCCGGAAAAATTAACATGGAAACAAGTTAGAGTTTAAATAAAAAAAGGACATAAAATGAAGTTTTCAGTCAAAACAGCGATTCTCCTACCGGCCATTATCCTAACCCTGACATATGTGCAGGGCTGTGTAAGCGTTTCCTATAAAGGCAAATCATATGCTCCAACTGAAAACGTTGAAGTTGTAAAAAAACAGAAGGAAATTCCCGCCGGATTTGAATTGATGGGCAAAGCTGTCGCTACTGCTCCTGCGGAGGAAGGCAGCCGCCAGGAAATGGAGCAGAAGATAATCAAAAAGGCGAAGTCCGAAGGCGCTGACGCTGTGATGATAATGCTTTACGAACAGGTTAAAATAGGCGAGGAGCGCGTCGATCAGTTCATGAACACAAGCCATGAAGATGCGGGCTGGGGATTGGATGTAGACACTGAAGGAGATACAAAGGAGATAAATTCCACTCGTACCGGCACCACGCGCGAAGAAAAACTTGAGACGCCAGTCTTCAAATCCGTCATGAAAGCTGTTTTCCTGAAGAAGAAGCAGTAAGACTAGTTGCCATGACGACATATGGAAGGTTGTTTATTGCGGATGAATCGGCCCTAGGCTAGTTCCAGGAACAGGGCCTCATTTCGCTCATTGAGCCGGACGCGCCGTTTGCAGACATCGCAAATCAAGACCGTATTTATCGCGGCGACTTCTGGAATCTTTATATATGTGCTGCAGAACGGGCAGGCCGCACTGCGCGCATCCTTCATGTAATCCTGCATGATGGATGAAATCTTTCCTTCGCGGTAACAGCGCACAAGGGCGTCCACGCATTCAGGATCAAACTGCGTCCCCTTCCCCTTCTCCAGTTCGGCAACTGCAAGTTCCGGATCCAGGCCTTTGCGGTAAGGCCGGTTGCTGGTCATGGCATCAAAGGTGTCGGCTACGGCGATGAGACGCCCTTCTATGGGGATTTTGTCCCCTGACATCTGGAACGGATAGCCGTGTCCGTCATATCGTTCATGATGATAGAGGCAGTACGGGATGACTGATTTAAGGAAGGGGATGTCCCGCATCATGCGTGCGCCTTTTTCCGGATGAACTTTCATCTTTGCGAATTCTTCATCCGTCAGGCGACCCGGATTGCACAATATGGAGTCTTCAATTGCGATCTTGCCTACGTCATGCAGGACTCCGCCTATCTCGCAGGTCTTGAGCTGTTCTTCGGTCCACCCCATAGCCTTCGCCATCTGCAAGGCGAAGTTCGTAACACGCCAGGTATGTCCGACAGTATAATGGTCCCGCGCCTCCACCGAGTTGGAGAGTGCCACGATAGTGTCGTGGTATGACCTTTCGAGCTTGCGCATATACTGGGCGTTCCTGATGGCAATGGCGGCTGGACCGGCCAGGGCGACCAAGAGTTCAAGATCATTCTGCACGAAGGCGCTTGTGGCTCCCCTCGTGTCCACATATACGGCGCCGAGCACCTCATTCTGGTGAATAAGGGGCGCACACATCACGGACGCTATGCGCTGTGCCATTATGCTCATGCCTCCGTCAAAACGCTCGTCCTCGGCGGCATTCATGCTGATAAGCGCCTCGCATTTCTCAAGGGCGCGGCTGACTATTGTGGAACTGATGACCACTTCGCTGTTGCCCGAACCTGTCTTGACGAAAACGGTAAGAGGTTCGCCGGTGTCTTCGTCCTTGAGGATTATGACCCCGTTATGCGCCGGAACCAGTGCGAATATCTGCTCCATCACACGCTCGAACAGTTTGTTCAGGTCATTCTCGCTGGAGATGATCTGGTTTGCGTTATAGACGGCGGCAAGACGCTTCTGCAGGTCAATAAGCTGCTGCTTGCTGGACTCCCTGGCGGGCTGCTGGAAAATGGTCTCGCCAAAGTCGGCAACAGTCAGCGCTTTTAGAACCCCCTCGTGTTTCTGCTCATAACGCACGTTTCCAACAGCAACATTCATTTCCGCCTTGACAGGATGCATAAGGGCTGGAACTATTCCTCTGCGTGTTGATGTAATAGGCAATGGAGGCGCAGAGGCCTTTAAAGAAGGAACTGGCACTGTTTCAAATCGCAGCCGAGATCCCCCGATCCTGATAACTTCACCGGAGTTGAGGCGATGTTCGGCAACTTTCCGCCCGTCGACAAATGTTCCATTTCCGCTGCCTAGGTCTCGCAGGATCGTGCAGTTCGAAAGCTGTTCCAAGACAGCATGGTGGCGGGAAACTTGAGAGTCGTCCAAGTGCAGCGTGTTTTCCGAGCTCCGTCCGATGCTGAACGTTCCGTTGACTGGAAAGGTCTTCCCGACAAGCGGACCCGAAATCCCGACCAGTCTTTCCTGCCTCATATGCAACAACTCCTGTTTCCACGCCTTGATTTATTAGCTAATTTTACCATAAATCCGCACCTCTTTCAAGTGCAAGTCATTACATGCCCGCCCGATAAGTGCCTGCAGGTCCGGCATTCGCAGTTAGAAAACAGAAGTGGCGGCTGGACGGATTCATCGGGATTCCCGGATCTGGCGGAGTTTTAGAGGCTTCTTGTGCAACGGCAAATTGGCGCCATGGGGGGTTCCCCCCATATCAAGCGGTCCATATTCGTTTATCCTTACAGGATCGTCATGGCCGATTCTTATCCCCTGCCTGCCATACCTGACGGCATAGGAGGATAATCCGGGGTTCCGATATTTTTTACAAGCTCGCTTATTTTGACAAGACTCCCTTCGCGCATGGAGATGTTGGCGGCAATGCCGCAGAGAATCGAATACGACCCGGATCTCTGGTCTGCAGCCCTCAGATACTTGTCGGGTTTCTGGCTTCCGGGATCAAATATGTATTCAAGCATCCGCGGATCCGCGCCTCCGTGTCCGCCATCGCCCTGCCATATGTCAACCTGATACGCCGGCTCCTTTGCGGGGAAAATCTTTGTCCATGTGCCTTCTTTTTTGAGGGCTCCGGGCACCGAACCGTCGGCATTTATATAAACAGTCTCCTCACATTTGTGTTCAATCCTCCCGTCCGTCCCATTGAAAGTTATGACATATCCCTCCCAAGGGCTGTATGCGACAAGGGAATAGCTCATCTTGACGCCGTTCGAATATGATACTATGACGTTCATATTGTCCTCTATGTCAATCTCCTTGCTGAATACGCATTTGTCCCTCAGGTAACCGTCGTATTTCTCATTGTCCAGATAGAGGCTCTTTATGCCCGTATTGTCCTTCATGCTCAGGTGGAACGGGCATTTCCCTGATTCCGGACAGCCATGGCAGCGTTCGGCACGCTTCTTCAGTCCCAGCCTTTCAGCCGTTTCAGGAGTATAGAATCTGCGGTTCCCCTCGGCATAAACGGTTTCCGGCAACGCGGAAAGCCACCAGTTCATAAGATCGAAATGATGGGTGGCCTTGTGCACCATGAGGCCTCCGGAATTGATCTTGTTCCTGTGCCAGCGGCGGAAGTAGTCGGCACCGTGCGTCCTGTCCAGCATCCAGTGAAAATCGACCGAGAGGACTTCCCCGATCACACCTGACATGAGAAGCTCCTTTATCTGTGTCCTGGGAGGGGAATACCTGTAATTGAACGTTACGGTGCATTTTTTGCCGGTCTTTTTCTGGGTGTCGACGATCTTCTGGCATTTTTTCGCGTCTATCGTCATGGGCTTTTCAGTAATGACATCGCATCCGAGCTCCATGGCGCGGCAGATATATTCATCATGGAACCTGTCCATGGTTGTGACAATCACACAGTCGGGTTTTGCCTCCACTATCATCTTGTCGAAATCTTTTATGCCATAACCTGGGATTTTAACGCCTGTGGATTTCTCCGCTTTGCCGATTGCAAGATTCAGCCTGCCCTCGTTTATGTCGCACAATGCAACCATCTCACAGTTCTCTTTAAAAGTGCCTGTAACCGCTTCACGGAACATTTCATGGCGTCCGCCAAGCCCGATCTGGGCATAACGAGTCTTTCTCATATTTGCACTCCTGGAATTATCCTGAACACTGTTAATCCTTTTCCGCCGAGGAAACCCCGTCGTTTTCCAAAAAACCGTTTACAATATATTAATATTAGGATTTGCCAAGCATTTGATGATTGATTATTATGTATTGGGATGATTTATTGATAGGCCGAAACAAATCTTTCGGCATGCAGCGGACCGATGCCGTTTTAACCTTGCCAAGTGAAGAAGAACAAGAAAATGAAGCATAAGAAAAAGCGCATTGTTTTTTACACCCTGATAAGTTTTGCGACAGTATTGTTCGTTTTTGACCTCTACTGTGAAACAAACGGGCTCCCGTCCTATATGGAAAGGCTTATCGAGAAGAAATTCCAGGAAAAAGGCATCATAATCAGCATAAGGAACGCGAGGGTCGGAGTTATACACGGCGTTGTCCTGGACGACGTGACAGTGAAGGAGTCAAAGTACAGCAACTGGAAGCTTTTATCCGCTGAAAGCATCCGGTTCAGCTTCCCGTATTCATTCAAGGGTATAAACCTCGACAGGTTTTCCATCCATTCCGGAACACTTAATCTTCCCATGTTCCCGGAAACCGGGGAAGAGGGACTCTTCGATGTGCTCTCAATACAGAATATTGAAGCGGACATCTGCAGAAAAGGAAATGATCTTGATATAAAATATGCGACGGCTTTCCTGGACGGCTTCCTGCTCAACATCTCAGGTGCAATAAAAGACCTATATAACAATGACACCCTGATTTCACAAGGCGGCAAGGCGCTCGGAGACAATGCCCTCAAACCCTCCTCTGCGCTTGCAGGCATACCCCTTAACGCCAGAACATATTTCTACAACGAGCTGAAAAACCTGAAGAAGACCAGTTTCTCAAAAATGCCGCAGCTGCAGCTGAGGGTGAACCTAAGCCTCAAGGAAATCTACAGCAGCACAGTCAACTGCAAACTTGTAATACCTTCATTCAAATTCAGGAATGTCAATGTCAACGAGATAAATGGAGTCTTTTCCCTGAAGGACAAGTCGGTACATTTTGAAAACCTCAACATCAGCCTCGGAAAAGACGGAAAACTCCAGGCCAACGGAGATATGGATTTGACGACTCTTGTCTGCAAAGGTCTGATAAGCGGAAAACTCAACATGGAAAAATACAAAAACTCGCTTGCCATCCCGGCTTTGAAAAAAGTGATCCTCAGCGAGAAATTCTCCGACGTGGAAATAGCCGTCAGCCGTTATTCCGTCCAGAATTCCAGCGGAAACATGCAGTTCAACGCAATTCTCCCTGACGCGCTTATCTACAACATCCCGTTCAGCGACATCAGGATAAACATCATGGTCTCCACCGACGATACCGAAAAGAACGGCATCCGCATTGATAAAATGAAGCTGAGTTTCGACCGCGGAGAATATTTCGAATTCAACGGAAGCGTCGTCGGCCTGAAAAACAGGAAACTTGCCGGCAACATGTCCGGAAAAGTGCTGCCCGGCAGATTCCTCTCCGCACTCAAAGAAGACACAAGAAAGTCAATTGAATCATCCATCAAGCTCGGGAATGAACCCGTCTCCTTCTCAGGCTATGTCGAGAAATTCACTTCCGATTTCAAGGATATCAGGGCAAACGCCGAGATTAAAATCCCCTCCGTCCAGCTCAGGGAGTCTACATTCAAGAATATTTCCGGCAGACTCACCCTTAACGGAGGGACAATCAAAGGCACCGGATTTGAACTTTCAAGTACCGAGGGGAACAAGCTTGACGGCGAATTCGAGTATTACATGCCGGACGGGCAGATATACCTCTTCATGCATACGAACGGCAATCCTTCCTTCGTATACAAGACGGCCGGCGGGAAGGAGAGGATTTTCCTTAAAACCCTGTATGACCATATAATCTGGCCTTCAGGAAGCGAATCCGTGGACATGACCGTAAAAATCTATTATTTCTTGAAAGAAAAACCTTTCTATCTCCTTTCCGGAAATATTGTTGTAACCGACTGCAAATACAATGGAGCCCCTTTCGATTACGGCTCATGCTCCTTCTTGCTTGATTCAGAAAACCTGGTCATAGTGCCAAGTATTATACTTCAGAAAGACAAGACCAGCGCCGTCATTTCCCTTGCATACGACAACAGACAGGGGGAAATGCCAATATTCCCCTCATCCGAGCTGTTCAATCTGCCAGAAAAAAACACTGACCGGCTTTATTTTGAAACAGAAAGCTCCCTCCCTGGGAACAGCCTCCTGAAGTGCATAATCCCCGACTGGAACAGCACAAGGATCAACATGGCCGGCTCCTGCCCTGTCAAAGTCAAGGGTATGATTGACTACAACAGTGACGACAACACCTATTTCTCGGCAAAACTCACTGACGGCCAGGGCGAATTCAGCGGCATTCCTCTTAATAAGGCGACAGGTTCAATCGGGATGAAAAAACAAATCCTTGAAATAACCGACATGACCGCAGATTCTTTCAACGGGGCGCTATCATTCATATATAGCTACAATATCGTTAAAAATACGGGAAAAATATCCCTCAATGTCGAAGAGGTTGAATTCGCGCCCCTGGTGAAAAACCTTGGATTTCCGGACTTCACCACCCACAAGACAGGGTCTCTCTCGGGAGACATGGCTGCCGAGATCAGTTACGGGAAAAAAGATGAACTTCTAATGAACGGCAACGGCAAAATATCCCTCCGCGATGCAAATATCTGGGAGGTGCCTGTCCTAAAGGGTTTCACGGACATGATGGGAAAAAGCCTGATCAGCCGCGAATGGGGCGAAGTGACTTCCGCAGACTGTAATTACACCCTTGTGAATGATCATTTCCAAACCGATTCAATTCAGACCGA